>NZ_JAPVYQ010000006.1:0-133893 GCF_041431935.1 Streptococcus sp. 27098_8_99
ATCCTCAAAAGGTCACTATAAAACCAGTTGAAACAGTGGTTTCAACTGGTTGTTTTTTAATTTTCGTCATCTGGTGTGAGAATCATTGGGATAATGATAGGTTCACGTTCCGTGCTCTCGTATAAGAATGGGCGAAGGGCATTGACAATCGCACCATTGACGGTTTGGATATTGGCATCTTTGTTCTTCAAGGCGATACGAATAGCATTGAAGAGAATGCGTTGGCTTTCACGAATCAGATCTCCTGATTCACGCATGTAGATGAAACCACGGCTCAAGATGTCTGGTCCAGCCAGGATCATCTTCGATTTGAAGTCAACAGTCGCAACAGCAAGTACGACACCATCTTCGGAAAGGTCTCTCCGGTCACGAAGAACGGCAGCTCCGATTTCACCGATACGATTTCCATCGACATAGATATCTTGAGCATTGAAGCTTCCTGCGATCCGAGCAGAGTTGGCTGTAAGAGCGAGGACATCACCATTACTCATGATGAAGATATTGTCTTTTTCCACTCCACAATCACGCGCAAGTCCTGCGTGGATCTTCTGCATCCGGTATTCACCATGGACAGGCATGAAGTATTTTGGTTTGATCAAGCGGAGCATAAGTTTTTGTTCTTGTTGCCCCCCGTGTCCAGAAGTATGGATGTTGTTGATCTTCCCGTGAATGACCTCTACACCCGCTTCAGAAATCGTATTGATCAATTTATTCACACTGGTTGTATTTCCAGGAATCGGACTAGAAGAGAAGATCACGGTATCTCCTGGTTGGAGTTGCACTTGGCGGTGCGTTCCGTTGGCAATCCGAGAGAGGGCTGCCATTGGCTCTCCTTGGCTTCCTGTACACATGATCAGGATTTCATTGGCCGCATAGTCTTTGATCTCATTTGGCTCGATAATGGTTCCAGCAGGGACCTTGATATAGCCAAGCTCGATTCCATTGACGATGGCTTTTTCCATCGAGCGTCCAAAGACGACGATCTTACGACCTGTCTTGACAGCTGCCTCAGCTGCTTGTTGGAGACGGAAGATATTCGAAGCAAAGGAAGCAAAGATGATGCGCCCGTGGATCCCTTCGATGATCTTCATGATGGATTGGCCAACTACTTTTTCAGAGTTGGTAAAGGTTGGGACTTCTGCGTTGGTTGAGTCTGAAAGCAGGCAGAGAACGCCTTCTTCCCCAAGGGCCGCCATACGATGGAGGTCAGCTGGTTCCCCAACAGGTGTGAAGTCAAATTTGAAGTCTCCGGTACAGACAATCTTTCCTTGAGGGGTGTGAATCACAATCCCTAAAGGTTCTGGAATCGAGTGAGTCGTACGGAAGAAGGTTGCTTTAAGATTTTTAAATTGAAGCTCAGTGTTTTGGTTGATTTCGTAGAGTTTGGCATCGCGAAGAAGGCCATGCTCTTCTAATTTTCCACGGATCAAGGCAAGCGCCAAAGGCCCAGCATAGATAGGGACATTGGCTTGTTTCAAAAGGAAAGGAATCCCACCTATGTGGTCTTCGTGTCCGTGGGTAATGAGAACCGCTTTGACGCGATCGATATTGTCAACGATATAAGAGTAATCTGGGATGACATAGTCGATCCCAAGGAGGTCATCTTCTGGAAATTTGATCCCGGCATCGACAATGATGATTTCATCTTGGTATTCGATCCCGTAGGTATTTTTCCCGATCTCTCCAAGTCCACCAATGGCAAATACACCAACTTCTTCAGGTTTTAAGGTATAAGCCATGGATTAGTACTCCGTTAGTTCAAAAGCACCTGACTCTTTCTCATAAGCAAGGTGTTGCTCAGAAAGTGGTGTGATAAATTCAATGTTGAAATCTGTGTTTGCTTCAACCAATTGACGTGCTTGGATGCGTCCTTCGCGTTCATTTGGTGCATCAATATCGAGATAAAGTGCATGCGTGGTTTCACGACGAGGGTTGCGGTCTTTTGTTTCCTGATAAAAAACTTTGTAAATCATGAAGTAATTTTCCTTTCATTATTTCGGTCTATTTGTTAGCTACGGAGGAGTGCAATCACTAGAGTTTCCTACTCGCAACTAGTGGACCTGATTCGATGCAATTAATTATTATTATATCATAAATTCGCCTGTAAGTAAAAGATAGACTGGAAAAGTCAGAGAGGCAAAGACCTATAATAGAGAAGCTTTTAAGCGATTTTGGATATGAAAATCCTGCGCTCTGGAGGAGAGTTTCGCTGGGATTTGAAGGGAATTTGTAGTATAATATAATCCAGTTCAAGAGGAGTAGGAAATGAAATTATTAGCATTTGATACCTCGAGTAAGGCTCTTTCTGTAGCGATTTTAGAAGATGAGACTCTACTTGCAGAAACAACATTAACCATTAAAAAAAATCATAGTATCACCTTGATGCCGGTCATCGATTTTTTAATGCAACAAATCGATTTGACACCCAAGGACTTGGATCGCATCGTGGTGGCAGATGGTCCTGGGAGCTACACTGGACTGCGCATTGCGGTCGCAACGGCAAAGACCTTGGCTCATACCTTAGGAATTGAATTGGTCGGGGTTTCGAGCCTCTTAGCCCTAGTGCCAGATGATCTAGAAGGTTTGGTAGTGCCCGTCATGGATGCCCGTCGGAACAACGTTTATGCAGGTTTTTACCAAGATGATCAGCTGGTCGCACCAGAAGGGCATTTTCCATTTGAGGAAGTCCTAGAGCGTGCAGCGACAAGTGAGCAGGTCACCTTTGTCGGAGAAGTCACTGCCTTTAAGGAGCAGATTGCCTCTAGCCTACCAAGGGCTACTTACTATGAAACCTTGCCAGATGCAGTGAAAATCGGACGTCTCGGTTTCAAACAAGCGCCTGTTAGCCTCCATGATTTTGTCCCTCATTATCTCAAACGGGTCGAAGCGGAGGAAAATTGGCTCAAAAACCACACGGAAACAACGACCTCTTACATCAAGCGCCTATGATGAAAGGAACAATCAGGAAAGGGAGTAGCCAAGATGCGGCTGCTATTCTCGCTGTGCTGGAAGATGTCTATGAAGCTAGCCCCTGGAAGTTGGAGCAGATTGAAGCTGATTTAGAGCAGGAATCGATCTTCTATTTCCTAGCTGTGGATGAGGGGCAAGTCCTTGGTTTTGTCGCCATTCAAGTGACTCTCTATGAAGCAGAGGTCTTACAGATCGCGGTCAAGCGCGCCTTTCAAGGCCAAGGCCTAGCTCAGCAGTTACTCGCGCAGTTGCCGGACCAAAAAGAAATTTTCTTAGAAGTGCGCGTGTCCAATCAACCGGCCCAAGGCCTATACAAAAAAATGCATTTTGAAGAAATTGCACGGAGGAAAAACTACTATCACGATCCCATAGAGGATGCTGTGATCATGAAGAGGAACCCAAATGAAAGATAGATATATTTTGGCTTTTGAGACATCTTGTGATGAGACCAGTGTGGCTGTCTTGAAAAATGACGACCAACTCTTGTCCAATGTCATTGCCAGTCAAATCGAAAGTCACAAGCGTTTTGGTGGGGTGGTGCCTGAGGTAGCCTCTCGTCACCATGTGGAAGTCATCACCGCTTGTATTGAAGAAGCCCTGGAAGAAGCCGGTATCACAGAAGCAGATGTCACAGCTGTGGCTGTCACCTACGGTCCAGGCCTAGTTGGAGCTCTTTTAGTCGGCCTAGCTGCAGCCAAGGCCTTTGCCTGGGCGCATGGACTTCCTTTGATTCCTGTCAATCATATGGCAGGGCATTTGATGGCCGCTCAAAGCGTCGAGCCCTTAGAGTTTCCGCTTTTGGCCTTGCTGGTGAGTGGAGGACATACAGAACTAGTCTACGTCAGTGAAGCGGGTGATTATAAGATCGTCGGAGAGACCCGTGATGATGCTGTCGGAGAGGCTTATGACAAGGTTGGGCGCGTCATGGGCTTGACCTATCCAGCAGGACGTGAGATTGATCAGCTGGCCCACCAAGGGGCTGATATCTACGATTTCCCACGGGCCATGATCAAGGAAGACAATCTGGAATTCTCCTTTTCAGGGCTCAAATCGGCCTTTATCAATCTGCACCATAATGCGCAGCAAAAAGGAGAAAGTCTCTCCAATGCAGACTTGTCTGCAAGTTTTCAGGCAGCCGTACTTGACATTCTCATGGCCAAGACCAAGAAGGCTTTGGAGAAATATCCGGTCAAAACTCTAGTCGTCGCTGGTGGCGTCGCAGCCAACCAAGGCCTTCGTGAACGCTTGGCTTCTGAGATCACCGATGTCAAGGTCATCATTCCTCCTCTGCGCCTCTGTGGGGACAATGCAGGGATGATCGCCTATGCCAGCGTCAGTGAGTGGAACAAAGAAAACTTCGCAGGCTGGGATCTTAATGCCAAACCAAGCCTAGCCTTTGAAGGAATTGAATAAGAAAAAGGAGCCAATTGGATATGCGATTCCAATGGCTTTTTTGCTGAAATCTCACCAACTAGTAGCGGATTTGCGGTTGACAAGAAAATTCGGTATGATAGAGGGAATGAAACTGAGGTGGAAGAGAGGAACGAGCGCATGTTAAAGTTACCAAATCGAGTCAAAAAACTAATCTTTGGCATGATTGGCCTAGGCTTTGTGTTGAGTTTGTCTTATATGACTTATATCTCTATTTATATAAAACCATATACGTTTATTGATCTGAAAGAAAAAATTGTCGATTATGATTTTATTGAAAATGGGAAGGTTATCGTTACAAAATGGGATTATTCAAATAAACTTGATTATTATATGACAAAGAATAATGGGGGCGTTTTACGATCGTATCCAATTGTTGGGAAAACGAAAATTGTTAAAGAATACCACAAACTAAAGGATATTAATGATATGAAACATAATATTCCGGATGGGAAAGAGTATTGGGGTATTACTATATACAATATAAAAAATAAGAAATTAACTCCTAAGGATTATGATCTTTTTAAAATGACTCGTGAATACAACAAATCATATGTACCAGATAGAATTGACAATGTTATCTATATTAGTAATGGCAAAGAATTGTTGGATATATACTTAAAAATTCCTAAGGATCATTATAAGAAGGACATTATTAAATCTATTGATTTACAATCAGGAAAGGTAATTGATCAAGGTGATACAACTGAAAAAGAAGTTGTGAATGATTCAACCAACTATATTTCATTTTTACCTATTCATGAGCAGCTAACAATGGCTGATCGTAGAATCTCATTAGATAAAACCAAAAAATTTCCTGAACCCGATGCTGTAATGTTTGATAAGTACCCAAATACTAAAGATTTATTTTCCGAAAATCATTCTATGATAGGGATTTTGGTAGATAGACCTAGTGTGGATACGAACATTCCTATACTTCAACTTTTAGTGAATCAAAAAACGAATTTATTTAAAAATGTTACAATACCAGCAGAATATTCTATAGATGGCCAAGAACATGAGATTCATTCCTATGATGAGTTTAAACAATTCTACAATAAAATAGAAAACATACAAGGAAAGTGAAAAAGAGGTCATTATGCCAACAATGATTAATTTAGGAATATGGGAAAACAAGAATTACCATTTTGATTGGGAGGGAAAAGTCATACTAGAAGAGACATCTTCTCCTAACTACTGGTCTTATGTACTGCTCCCTATTACATTATTTATTATTAACAAAATTTCGGATGGATTAGCGGAGGCTGGAATATTTGACAATCAGTTGGTCCGACTTGGAACGATTCCGATTTTAGGTGTTATCTCCTACTTCCTTGCTGCTTGGATCATTCGATATTACCATGCAAGCCTGAAATTACAAACATCTAAGTTGGATGAGGATCAGTGCAAGAAGTTCATCAAGGCATTAAAGAGACGGAAGATGTACTTTACATTTCTGGTCAATCTTTTTAGGTTCCTAACTGTAGCCACGATTCTTTTGTTTGTCATCGGAAATGAAACCATTGCAGCACTCTTTTTGATGATTAGTTTTATAGTGATATTTGTGTTCAAATTTGATTACCAACTTCATAAATGGAATGATATGATAGAGACTATCTCCCAAGAAGTGGAAAATGGTGAGCAAGAAAGATTTGATAGCTTTTAATATTCTTAAAAATAGGAGGTAGAAAAATGCCATTATATATTATATTTCTTTTTGCAATAGGGGGTGGCTCTATCTATTTCCTAATTTCTAAGCGTTTTGCAAGAAGGAAAAATCTATCAACAGAACGGGTTGATGGTATTGTTGTTGGGTATGCATATGCAAAACAGGTGATTCCACCAATTGTAGAATATATTGTTGATGGAGTAGCATATAAGAGACAATTAGAATACCGTTGGACCGTGGTGAAGTCTGCCCCTTGGATGAGCCGTAAGGCGGTAGCTGATACACCGGATCTTTTGGGTGAAAATTTAGTGATTTCTAGAAATTCAATTGTCTCCAATACAAACGTTTTAGAAGAAGCCTTTCCCAAAGGATCCATCATGACTGTCTGGTATAATCCTCAAAATCCAAGAGAGTCCTATGTTGAACGTTTTTGTAATAAAGATAAACTGTATAAAAAGTTAGCTCTTCTCTTTCTCGTTCTCTACATCATTTTTATGATCGTTTTTGTGACACTTACTATTTTATCTATAATATACAATTGGAAGGCTAATTAAGATTTTAAAATATAAGTGCAGTAGGAATCGTTTGAGTCTTTCATTGGTCCTTTTTCAACCTTTTTTCTCGTGTTATAATAGAGGTCAATGATTCAGAAAGGAGTGAGAGAGTGGAAAAAGATTTTTGGCAGGGGGTGAGGGACGCGCTACCGACGGCTTTGGGCTATATCAGTATTGGCCTGGCTTGTGGTGTGGTGGCGTCTCCCTATCTTTCTCCTTTGGAGATGGCCTTGATGAGTGTATTGGTCTATGCTGGGGCGGCCCAGTTTGCGATGATCTCTCTGATTGCGGCTCATTCTTCGATATTGAATATGGCCTTGACGGTGTGTTTGATCAATCTCCGTAATATGTTGATGAGTCTGCATACGTCGTCTGACTTTAAGGATGCTAGTCTCGCTCATACTATCGGGATTGGAAGTCTCCTGACTGATGAGAGTTATGGGGTCTACTTGAGTGAGAAGTTAAAGACGGATACCATTACAGTTCCTTGGATGCATGGGAACAATCTAGTAGGCTATGTGGCCTGGATCAGTGCGACGGTTATCGGAACAGCTCTAGGATCTCTCCTACCTGATCCAAAGGCTTTTGGGCTTGATTTTGCTTTAGTGGCTATGTTTATTGGGATTTTTGCAGCCCAGTTTCAAGGAATGCAACTAACAGAAAAGACCAAGACCATGCTCATGGTGCTGTTAGCAGTAGCAGTGAGTTTCTTTCTCTTACTCTTTTTTGTTTCGCAACCTCTAGCAGTGTTAGCTGCGACCTTGATCGGCTGTTTTGTGGGGGTGGTCTGTGATGCGCGTGAATAGTTATATCTTCATGGCCATTCTGGCCTCAGCCCTCGTTACCTGGATTCCTCGGATCTTGCCCTTCCTCTTAGTCAAATATAAGGGACTGCCGGCTCCTGTGACCCGCTTTCTCAAATACCTGCCCATTTCCATTATCTTTGCCTTGGTTTTATCAAGTTTAGTAGATGGGAAAATTGGGAATCTCCCGCAGCTCCACTGGTTGGACTTAGTAGTGACCATTCCCAGTCTCTTTGTAGCCTTTCGTTACAAAAACCTTATGGGAACTGTTTTGTTTGGAATTGTCTTGATTGCCCTATTGCGATTGGTATTTTAAATGTAAAAATATGTTACAAAAAAGTTACAATTATTACAAAAAAACTTGATTTTTGTAATAATTGGAGTATAATGGGAGTCAGAAAGATAAAGAGGTGATCGTATGAAAAAATCAATCTTCCGTTGGAGTGCCGCTGTTCTGGTGGCTGCTTCACTTGGTCTAGCTCTCGGTGGTTGTGGTGCAAAGGATAAAAAAACAGCTTCCTCATCCGAAAAAGCATCTACCAGCAAGGTAGAGAAAAAAGCCAAAAGTAATAGCAAAAAGAGTGCGGCATCTTCCTCTCAGGCAAACGATACAGCTAGCTCTTCGACTCAAGCAAGTAGCGCGACAGCTGCAAAAGACTCTGGTAAGACAGAGAATGCGTCTACTACGACGCAAGCTCCTGTCCCTGCAGAATTGGTGGGAACTTGGGTAGGATCTAGTCCACAAGCGGATGCGATTAAAATGACAGTGGATGCCAATGGAGATGTGACAACAGTGGTTAGCTTCAAAAATGATAGCGAACCAACTCGGACAGCTACCTATACAGCAAGAGCAGTAAAAGCAACAGGCAATATCTACTATTGGGAGTCAGAAGGATTGGATGGAGCTGATGCCTTGCTTCCTGGGATCACAGGGCTAGGTGTAGCCAACTTCCGACTGGAGCCAGGTTTTGTCTTAGAAGAAGGACACTATACCCCGATTGTTTTCACAGCGCCTGTCAATACAGAATTTGACTACACCAAATACAATGATTTCCGTTTTTCATTAACCAAAGAACAATAAAAAGACGAACTCGATGGAAAATCGAGTTCGTTTTTTAGTAATGAGGGCTCCCTGCTACCCAACCGGTGCAGAGGGCGGATGTGATATTAAAACCGCCTGTATGGGCATTGATATCGAGGACTTCTCCTGCAAAGTGGAGCCCAGGAACGAGCTTACTTTCTAGGGTTTTAGGATTGATTTCTTTAAGGCTGACACCACCCTTGGTCACAAAGGACTTAGCTAGTGACATCTTCCCAGTGAAGGGGATAGGTAGCTCTTTGATCTTTTGAATGAGCTCTTCTGTTTGAAGAGGAGTGAGTTGCTTGGCTTTTTCAGGGAATCCTTGCGCCAAGAAATCAGCTAATCGTTCAGGAAGAAGGGCTTTGAGGCTATTTTTAATGGCCTTTTCTCGATGCTCTTCTAGAAAGTCTTTTAACTCTTGAGAAGAGCTTGTCGGAAGGAGGTCCAGAGATAAGATTTCCCCGCCTTTAACAAAGCTAGACATCCGAAGGGCTGCAGGACCAGAGAGACCGAAATGTGTAAAGAGAAGGTCGTGTGTGATGATGTGTTTACCGTAGCTGAGGGTCACATCTGTCAGAGAGATCCCTTGGAGGGCCTTGTGTGGAAAATCTGTCAAAAGAGGACTTTCTGCCGCTTCGAGATCTGTGATGGTGTGTTTAAAGTGGCGGGCAATTTCGTGTCCGTAGCCAGTAGAGCCGGTAGAAGGGTAGGATTTGCCTCCAGTTGTGACGATCAGCTTATCAGCTGTCCAAGTGTTTTCAGATGATTTGACGATGAAGACGTCTTCTGGCTTGGTGACAGAGACCACTTCACAGTTGGTGGCAATGCTAGCACCAAGCTCGAGGATCTTATTTTCTAAGGCTTGAATAATGGTGCGAGATTGATCACTAACAGGAAAGACCCGACCATGGTCTTCGACTTTTAGTTTGACGCCATTATCGGTGAAAAATTGGATGATATCATGATTATCAAATTGGGAAAACACACTGTAAAGAAAACGGCCATTTCCAGGGATACCGGCCATCAAATCGTCTAAGGTACCGTTGTTCGTGACATTACAGCGACCTCCTCCGGTACCTGCAAGTTTCTTACCTAGCTTTTTATTTTTTTCGATCAGTAGCGTAGGTTGGCCATAAGAGGCGCTGGCAATGGTCGCCATCATACCTGCTGGGCCACCACCGATGACAATGGTGTGAAAGTGAGTCATGTCGTTCTTCCTTCTCTTGTTTTTTTCATGATTTGCTCTGTCCATTATATCATTTTATGGATGGCTTCGGAAAATGAAGGAATCAAAAAAACAAGCACCTTTCGATGCTTGCTTTTGAATGATTCTTCGATCAACTCATTACATGATTCCAAGGAAGTAACGGATGAAGAAGAAGGCAAGGACAGCACCAACAAATGGAGCAGTACCTGGTACAAGAAGACCATATTGCCAGTCGTTGTTTACTTTATCTTTGATTGGCAAGATTTGGTAAGCGAAACGAGGTCCAAGGTCACGCGCTTGGTTCATCGCGAAACCTGTAGTACCACCAAGACCCATACCGATAGCCCAAACGATCAAACCAACAGTGAATGGAAGCATTGCTTCGTTGGCGTGTTCAGCAGCCATGATAGATGTCAAGAAGATAAATGTTGCGAACGCTTCGACGAAGTAGTTACGTGGAAGGTTACGGCAGTTAGGGTTAGTTGAGAAGATGTTACGGATAGCAACACCATCAATTTGACCTTCAGAAATCTTGAAGTGGTCTGCATACATAAAGTAAGCAATGACTGCACCAAGGAAGGCACCGATCATTTCAGCGATTGCAATTGGGAAGAATTGAGCGATTGTCAATTTACCAAGAAGGACTTTCAACAAAGCCATAGCAGGGTTCATTGAAACGCCGCCAAAGACAAACAAGCAGACAGTGATACCGAATGCCCATGTAGTGATCGCGAATAAGTGTCCAGTTCCAGCATATTTTGTTTTCTTCAAAACGTCGTCACAGTGTACGCCAACCCCGAAGATAATCATCAAAGCTGTACTCATAACTTCTGCAAGTAATTGATGTGTCATGTTAATTAATGTCTCCTAAATTAATAAATGTATTTTTGTAATTGGTGATAAACTTCTTGAATCGGCAACTGCATCTCCGTAGCAATACGCTGACAGTCTTCGTATTCAAGTGTTTTTTTAGTGGTAGATCCGTACTGGTTAATTTTTACCGTAACGGGTCCAAATTCCGTATCGATTTGTTCAAATCGACGTTGCATGACCTTTCGGTCGACTTGTTGGTATCGAAAACCAATGGTACTGGTTTCTTTGAACAAGAGGGCTGAAAAATCTTCTAACTGACTTCCTTGAATCAAGAGAATCAACTCAAAGCCAGGGCGATTCTTTTTCATAACGACGCTACGATAGTAGACATCTAAAGCTCCAGCGTCCAGGAAACGGTGGATAATATAACCGAGTTGCTCTGGTGTTTGATCATCGATCGTAGTGGTGATCTCAATAATTTGATCTTCCGTGCGATGAACAACAGTGGTGCTGTGAGCGGTGTCTTCTTTCAATAGCGAACCGCGTAAAGCATTGAATTTTCCAGTCTCTCTTTTACCAAATCCATAGCCCACACTTTCGATGGAAAGGTGAGAGGGGATTGGTTCAAAGATTGGGGACAATGCTTTAAGGAGGGCTAACCCTGTCGGAGTAATCAACTCCGTTTTAACTGTGAAGTCTTGAGTAATCGGAATAGTCGTTCCTTTTCTCAACTGCATCACAGCGGGAACCGGAACAGGCATTTCTCCATGGGCAACTGAAATAGTCCCACTTCCCTCAGTGAGAGGAGTAGAGTAAACCGTATCGATACCGAGCGATTCCACTAGGATGAAAAAGCTAACGATATCGACGATGGAGTCAATTGCACCAATTTCATGGAAATGAATCTGTTCGACAGGCATGTTATGCACAGCTGCTTCGGCCTTTGCGATATCAAGAAAGACTTCAAGACTTTTTTGTTTCACAAAAGGACTCAACTGTGAAGCGGCAATCAGATCGTGGATATCCGCATAACTGCGAGCATCCGCGTGGGAATGGTGATGATGGTGTTCATGATCGTGATGGTGTTCGTGATCATGATGGTGTTCATGATCGTGATGATGCTCGTGATCATGATGATGTTCATGATCGTGATGATGAGCATGATCGTGATCAAAATCACCTTCAATCCCCGTATCTTTCTCCCCGTGGTGAAGGTGAACATCGAAATCAGTTCCCCAAATTGCGCTTTTTGCGACGCGATGAACGTGGAGGTGGAAACCGTCCACTCCCAGTTTCTCGAGTTCTGTGTGAAGAAGCTCGACATCTGCCCCAAGGTCCACAAGAAGACCATTGAGCATATCGCCACTTATTCCAGAAAAAGGTTCTAAAAATAGACTGGTCATCAGTTTTCCTTTCGATTGTGGTTGAGTCGATTGATCATACATGCTGAATAAGCTGCACCAAATCCGTTATCAATGTTGACGACCGTTACGCCAGAAGCGCAAGAGGTCAACATACTCATCAAGGTTGTTAGCCCTTGAAGGTTGCTTCCGTATCCAATGCTGGTCGGAACGGCAATAACGGGGACATCCACAAGGCCTCCTACGACACTGACAAGAGCTCCTTCCATACCGGCAATCACGATGATCACACTGGCTTTTTGGATCTCTTCTAAGCGATTGAAGAGGCGATGGATGCCGGCGACTCCCACATCATAGATTCGGCGAACCGAATGGCCAAAGGTTTCTGCAGTGACTGCAGCTTCTTCTGCAACAGGAACATCACTTGTCCCTGCTGTGACGACCGCAATGTAGTGTTCAGGATCGGCTTCTTCCTTTTTAGAGTTGAGAACGAAGCAGCGAGCTTCTGGATAATAGTGGCCAGTCGGAAAGCGTTGAGAAAGAGCCTCTCCCTTTTGGAGAGAGACTCTTGTTGTGAGGATCGGCAATTCTTTCTGTGAAAGAAATTGCAGGATTCCTTCAATTTGCTCAACTGTCTTTCCTTCGCCGTATACGACCTCAGGGAAGCCGTTGCGACGTTGCCGGTCAGTATCAATTGCTGCATACCCTAGTTCTTTAACCCCGTTGATTTGCTCCAGCGCATCCTCTACAGAGAGATGGCCAGCTTGCAAGTCACGGAGTGTTTGTTCTAGATTTGGTTGAAAATCCATGGTAGATTCTATTCAACAACGACAGAAAGTCCGTCGCGGATAACTGTTACTTTCGCATCTTTTCCTTCACGAGCAAAGGCTTTTTCAAGCGCTTCGTCAAATGAAGTTGCAAGTTCCATGTGCATACCTGTGATCAAAGCAGGATCGACAAGGTCAGATACAAAGATAACATGGTGGTGTACCAAAATACGAGCCAAGATTTGAGAAGTCCATTGGTCTGGAACAGTTTCCAAACGAGGTGTATTGATAGCTTGTTCCAAGAAATCTTTTGGATCTTTGACGTCAGCAAGGTTACGATAGAATCCTTCTCCACCGTGACCATCCGCACATCCAGCAACCATGATGATGGTTCCGCCTTCTTTGTTTGAAGCTTCAGCAGCTGTCATCCCTTTAACGGCTTGGTAGATGTTTTGGTCAAGTGGGAAACCACCGTTTGTTGAAATAGTAATGTCGCTTTCGATCTTAGATACGTGTGCCAAGTCTGCAACAAATTCACAACCAACTTTGTGGGCTTCAACCATGTCCCCAGCGAAAGATCCGATGATGTGTTTTTCGCCGTCCAATACAACATTGACGATGAAGGCCAATTTTGCAGTACGAGCAGCGTAAAGCATATCTTCATGGATTGGATTGTGGTCAAGGTTACCAGTACGTGCTTTATCAGAGTTGATGAAGTCACCTGAGTGGTTCGCCATGATAGTCTTGTATGAAGCAATACCTGGAAGGACTGATTTACGTCCACCTGAGAATCCAGCAAAGAAGTGAGATTCGATGAATCCTTCTGCTAGCAACAAGTCAGCTTCAGCAGCAATCTTGTTGATGATACAATCCCCACCTGAAGGAAGTTGACCGATTTTAACCATGTCATCGTCGTTTGTTGAAATGTGCATAACGATTTCTTCATTGTCAACGATTTCTTGGCCGTATTTATTGATCAATTCTTCACGAGTTGAAGGACGGTGGAAACCAGTAGCAACCAAGATACGCACGCGTGCATCAGGGTTAACCGAGCGAATACGACGCAAAATGATTGGAGTGATGATGTGAGAAGGAACGGGACGAGTGTGGTCAGAACTGATCAACACGATGTCTTTTTTGCCTTTAGCAAGTTCTTCCAAAGTAGGGCTGCCGATAGGGTTGTCCATTGAACGTTCAACAGTTTCTTCTTCAGACAGTGGGTTATGGAAGTTTTCCGCCTTAGACTCTAACAATCCTGCAAAGTTTTCATCTGGAATCTTTGCAACAATCGATTTTTTGTCGTACGGTAATTTAATTTCTACCATTATTTGCGATCTCCTTTATTAATACTGATACTTATAGTATAATTCTTTTTAAAAAGAGGTGTGCACCAATTGATGTCAACAAATGTTAACTATACTAATTAAGAACAGGTGTATCATTAGTGTGACTTCAAGAAAGAGCAGATGGGGAGGAAAAACCGTCGTGAATTCAGAATTTTTAGTGAAATTTTTGGAAGAGAGGCGAACGCCGATCGTCAAGAAAAAATACCATAGTTACCTCTCCTATCGTGGGATCAAAGAGGATTACATCTACATCTTGAAAGAAGGTGTGGTCAAGACAAGTGTCATCATGCGTGATGGGCGTGAGTTTAACTTTTCCTATCTAAAAGCCATTGACATTGTCTCTTTGATTCGTGATGAGGTGTCCAACTATACAGACTCACCTTTCAATGTGCGAGTGGAGACAGAAGAAGCAAGTTTTTATCGTATTCCTCGGGTCAAGTTTTGGAATTTTGTCAAAGAGCATAAAGAGCTGCAGGACTATGTGAGGGACTATTATCGTAATAAACTGTCTGAAAGTATGGAGTCTCAGCAGTATATGATGATGAATGGTAAAAAAGGGGCGGTTTGTTTTCATTTGCAAAAACTAAGCAGTTTGTTTGGTGTGGAGCAAGAAGACGGCTTCTTGATTGATTTCAACATTACCAATGAAGATATTGCCGGTTTTTGTGGGATTTCGACGCGAAACAGTGTCAATCGCATTCTCAATGAATTAAAACGAGAAGGTGTTTTGGATATTCGACAGCAAAAGATCGTGATTTTGGATAATGAACGGATTGAAGAATTTATCGGAAGGGAGCTATTCTAAGATGGCAACAGAAGCACAAATCAGAAAAGAAAAAGAAGAAAAATTACAAGATATTTTACGAAAAATCGGAAAGGTAGCCGTTACCTATTCAGGTGGGATTGACAGCTCTTATCTCTTGAAGGTGGCCTTGGATACCTTGGGACCTGACAATGTTATTGCGGCCGTCGTGAACTCTGAGATGTTTTCAAATGAAGAATTCGATCTAGCGCTCGACTTGGCCGATCAGCTAGGAGCACCTGTGCTTGGACTGGAAATGAGAGAATTGAGTGATCCACGGATTGCTGCCAATACGCCCAATATTTGGTATTACACCAAACAATTGATGTACCAAACTATTAAGGATTCAGTTACAGAACTGGGCTTTAAGCAATTGGTAGACGGCAATATTATGGATGATATCGACGATTTTCGCCCTGGTATCAAGGCTCGGGACGAAGCGGGTGTCCGCAGTGTCTTGCAAGAAGCCGGCCTCTATAAGACAGAAATTCGTCAATTGGCCAAGGAAAGAGGGGTCTCCAATTGGAATAAGGTGCCATCTTGTAGCGTTGCCTCACGCTTCCCATACGGAGTGAAAATCACTTCAGAAAATGTACAACGGGTTTTTGAAGGGGAAGAGTTCCTTGTAGGACTTGGCTTTGAGCAAGTCCGTGTGCGTGTGCATGGAGACTTGGCGCGCATCGAAGTGGAAGAAGACCATCTGCTTAAAGCCATCCAACTGCATGACAAGATCAATGACTACATGAAAAAAATCGGATTTACCTATGTAGCCTTGGATTTGGCTGGATATAAGTACGGCCGGATGAATGATGCATTGGATGAAAAAACAAAAGAAAAAATTATGGCAGGTTAAGCAATGAAGGAAGTGATAAGGTTCTGGTTCGAAGAGTTGAAGCCAGAGGATTGGTTCAAAAAATCAGAAGCACTGGATCAAGAAATGCGGGAGCGCTTTGAGGAACTTTATTGGAAGGCCAGTCGTGGGGAATTGTTTCACTGGCGGGCTACGGCAGAAGGGCGTTTAGCAGAGATTTTGCTCTTGGACCAAATTCCTCGCAATATTTTTCGAGGGACTGCCCAAGCTTTTGCGACAGATTCCCTGGCCTTGGTCTTGGCCCAAGAAGGCTTAGAGCAAGCCTTGGATCTACCAGTTGTACAAAGAGGATTTTTCTACATGCCTTTTATGCATTCTGAGTCCTTAGTCATTCATGAAGAAGCCCTGCGCCTATTTGATCAACCGGGCTTAGAAAAGCGTTTGAAGTATGAGAAGATGCACATGGACATTCTTCAACAATTTGGGCGTTATCCACATCGGAATGCCATCTTAGGACGGCCTTCGACCAAGGAAGAAGAGGAGTATTTGAAAGGACATTCTGGCTTTTAAAGGAAGAAGAGGCCCACAGATTTCAAAACTCTTTTCTTTCTTCATGAAATTGCCTGAAACAGCAGGCATGATGTCAGAGTTCCCTCACCAAAGCTTTTCCAAGCGTTTAAAAAATGGTATAATGAACTGTAAATTTCAGAAGTTGGAAGGAATGTAATTGCTATGATGAATATGCAAGACTTGATTTAAGATTCTTTAAGTCTTGTTATACATAGAAATATTGATTTTAAAGTATTTAGTCTTCGATATAATTAACAATTTTTAGATGTATTACACTATATTGGACAGTAAATGGACAGTGACAGAGTGTTTGAAGGAGAGAAAAAGAGGCCTAAGTGCCTCTTTTTAAATAAGATGATTGTGTTATTACGAAAAGTTTAGAAGGCGATAAATCGGATATTCAATAAAGCGTTCCCTCTGATTTTTGGAAAACTCATTTTCAAATAAATAATTTGCTTGTTCTTTATATCCTAATATACAAGCTGTAGCGTATCGAATTTCAACTGAATTGTGATTCATTAAAGACAAAAGATAGCTATTATCTTCAGTTGTTAATGTGTTTAAACGTTTTTTAATTTGTAGTAAATTGAGTTTATTAAATTCAGAATTGTCCATATCTACAAGTTTTTTTGCAAATTCAAAACAAGATTGTAAAACATTTTGATCACATTTATTATCACTATAGTTTATCAGTTTTAATAATCCAAGATCTATATTTTCAATTGGAATTTTATTTGATGAATATGATGAAAGGTAATCAGAAATATCAAAATTGTCTATAAGCAATAGCTGTTTTAAATCAACAGCCTCATATTTTGAAAATTGGTGATTATTTTCGTCAACTAAAATCATATCATAATTACTGAAATTATATAATCGATAATCTGGTGTATCTGAATTTTCTGGTATTAATAATAATAATACATGTATATTTGCAAATGTAATGACTTGGATTGTATGATAATCATTACGATCTAATGTAATTAACTCTTCATTTATAATGCCCTTATACAATAAATCAACTATTCTAGAATCTTGTTGTGACCAATTCGTGAAATCGACGTCCTTAGAAATTTTAAGCTTATCCAGTATCTTTTCTAAACGGATATGTGCATCTAAATTATTCTTTAAAAAATTAAAATCAATTTTAGACAGATTCTTATCGCTAATTGCTAGTTTGTGATTATTTAAGATAATTCCTTTATTTTTTTGAATTTCTAAAATAAATTCCAACCCATCAATTCTTTTTGAAAGAATATTTGAAATGGAATAATTTAGAGTTAGGGATACATTTTCAGGTTTCTCTTGTACTTTAATTGAACAACCATTCCCAAAATCAATAGTATAATCATTCTTAGTCTTGTATTTAAAAATTGTTTGATATACTTTTTCGTTTCCCTGGATTTGAACGTGCATCTCATTTTCTTTAAATAATTGTAGATCAAATATGTCATCTAGTAGAGGCTCAGCTATTGTTGCTCCTTTGGGTTTGTAATAAAGATCTAGTTCACCAGATTTTGCATACTCAAGAATATCTAGATATTCTTTACCGATGAATTTGATTTGGAACTCTCCATCCAAATACTCAGAACTATTAAATAGGGATTCTTGGCTTCGTAATTCAACGTGGGCAAAACCTTTTTGATATTTCCGCTTTTGAATAAAATTTTGAAAGACTAGATTTAATTCTACTTCATTATCAGGTAGAGGTTTCATAGTAACGGAAATATTGATTGTATTTGTCTTTTTGTTATTTTTGCCATGTAGAATTTTCTTAATTACCTTTGGTGTTAATGAGGCATAAGTGACAGTTGGTGTTTCATCTTTTAAGTAAACCACAAAATAAAGTACGCCTCCTTCATTTAGATAGTGTTCTAAATTATTTCTTTTTATAGAGTATCCTTTATTTTTATTATAGTGATCGTCTTTACCTTTTACTTGAACTGGTATTCTCTCTACTAAGTCAATATTTTTTTTCACTGTATTTTTGTAAAAATAAATATGACCATCCCATATAGGCTCTCTATCACCTTCAGAAATTTCTCTATGAATATGTTTAGATTTTTTTAGTGCCAGTTTTAAATAGTCAATAGCGTCTTCTTCGATTTGTTTAGATGATTTAGACATAATTAACCTCTTAATAAGTTGTTCTATACTAAGTATTATATCAATTTATGTGATAATTTTTCTAAATTATCCTTGCTATCCTAATATCATTCCTAAGAAAATCAAAGATTTATGACTAAATGGATAGATGATTACGAATATAAGGTTAGGAGATTAGAGAATTTTATCAATATACTTGATAATACAAGAAATCAAAATGTTACCAAATTAGAACGGGAAACAAAATCAGTATAGTTATTTGAGATACCATGAAAAAATTATAAGGCTGATAGTATTAATATCACTATCAGCCTTACAGGTTATTTAACGTTTCAGAAAAACTATAATGTCAAGATTAACTATACAGTATCTAATTCCTTCAAATAATTTTCTATCTTCATCAACATTAAAGGATTGTTATAAATCTTACATAACTCTCTTGCTTCTATATAATAATTTTTGACTTGTTCTTTGTCTAGAAATTTGGCTCCAGCATTTCCTACAAGAATAAGTAGGGGAGCCAGTTGGTAGCTTGTCTGTCTTTGTTTACAGAGTTCAATCGTCTCAAGAGCTTCTTGGATAGCTTCGTTATATTTTTCCTTTGACACTAGGTAGTGAGCGTAGTTATAACGAACTCTGATGTAGCCAAATAAAAACTCTTGATGCTCAAAATTTTTTGTCTGATATAACTCCATTAAATGAGAGTAGTTTGCCTCATATTCTTGTTCACGACCCACTAAGGAATAGAAGTTAGATAGAGTATTCAATACCTTTAAATAAATCAGAGTATTTGAGGAGACTTTTAATAATATATTTTCCAATGAAGAAATAGCCTCACACTTACTGTCATATTGATAGAAGTCAATAATAGCTTTAATCCATTCAAGGTAAGTTCGGTCTTCTAGTGTTAGAAAAGTACTTCGTTCGATCTCTATTCTATAAATATATTCCAAATCTTCATAATTTCTGTCATCTAATAGTCGAGCAGATAATTGCTTGAAATTAGAGAGGTTAGATTTAATTTCAATTTGTTCATTAAAAAAATAATCTAATGGTACTTCAAGTCGTTGTGAGAGTTTGAACAAAAGGTCTGCGGAGGGAATGAAATGCCCTCTCTCAATTTTACTAATCTGGCTTTGTTCACAAATTCCTTCTGCAAGAGTTTGTTGGGAGAGTCCTAGCTCTTTTCTTTTTAATCTGAATTTCTCTGCGAGTGTATTCATTAAAGATAATAAACCTTCCTATTTGCTTAATTTCATTATAAAATTTTTAGTTCAAAATAGCAAGTTAAAGGAATAAATAATTCTTTATGGTAATAAAAAAAAAGTTCAAAGCGCAATAAAAATAATTGCATAAATAATATATATGTGTTAGAATAAAAATAAGGAAAAAGAAAGGGGTTTCATTGCATGAGAAAAAAACGTGGAATTAAAAAATTAGTTACATTTGCATTACTAGGTGTTTTTATGTTTAGTAATACAATTCCTTACCAACAGTTTATTCAGAAGAATAAACAATTGGAGATTCGAGTGCAATCACAAAAGGAGTCCAATGGTCTTGATGTTGGGAAGGCTGATTAGTTGATTAAATGATGAAAATACTAATTAACTATATGGTATTTCTGTTTTATCTAATTTTTAATTAGAAAGAAGTGATTCTAATGTACAAGGGTGTAATTTGTTAGAATTTCAAAAATTTAGAGCATTTTTGGCTTAGTAATATGTGTTGAAGGCTCAAAATCTATGGTAAAAAAGTAGCTTTGAAAACGTATTACCTCCAAAGATTTAGTTAAATAATGAATTAACATAAAAAGAAATTATTGAAGTTCTGGAAAGATGTTGTTTCAGTATTGAAATCATTGAGAAAAAGTGGGAAAAATTTGCGATTTTCACAGAGAAAGGAAGAAAAAGTATAGAAATAAGTCTTGAAAAACTGGATTTGAAGAATTATTTTGATTATATTGTTTCGGATGACAATTGCTATTGAAGATTCGTACTCAGGGATACAGGTATCAACTAGTGCTGGTATTGATACTATTGGATATTACGATTACCCATTGCCTTTATTTAATGCTAAGGCAAATTGGAAGGCTGGAAGTATGCAAGAAGTATTGAACGTAATTCAATCACAACATGAGTTTTAAAACGTCTAGACGTACTTAGAAAAATTAGAAATATACTTTTCGGGAATCTGTCCATAGATGAACAAAAGAAGCTTCAAAAAAATGTTTCTAATATTTATTTTAGGTCTATTCTTAATCCCATTACTTAGACCACATATAGTTGGTTGGCTAAAAACTATATGTGGTTAATAGTAATGATAACCTTATTTAACAAAAAGTTTTCCCTTTTATTTTTTAATAGCATTGTTTTGACAAATTGACTTCCACGTTTATTGGCGGTAGAAGTTAGTTTAAGAATATAGCACTTCGAGAAATTGCCTATTTTTATAGAAGCATATTATTAAGTAAAAAAACAAAAAGAAGGTGATATTATGAAATATCATAAAATAATTATTAAAGGTAGTTGTACCTTATTGTTAATTTTTTCTTCGTTCTCTCCCTTAAGTACTGTACTGTCTGAAGAACAGTCAGCTCCTCCGATTGAGATTTTGCAACAAGAAATCTCCAAATTAAGATTAGAAGAAGGTAAGCAATATACATTACAAGAATTATTAGACAGAACGTCTCTGTCAAACTATGAAAAAGAAACAATATCTAAGGAAATCATTACACAAGTACAAAAAGAAATTAATGAAGAACAGTCAAGATCTATGTTTCGAGCTCTCGTAACTAATGTTTATAGACATTTAAGTCCTTCGGAAGTTAAAGAATGTGCACGACAATTTCGAACAATTGGTAGTTTAGTAAAATTAATTCCAAGATATGGCTCTTTAATTGAAAAACTCTATATCGTAAACGCTGAATCATATGAATATGCTGCTGCAAGAGGTTGGGGAATTGATCTTTTGATAACCTTAGATCCTTATAATCCTACAAGTACAGGTATGACTTTTAGTTTTAGATATTCTCATTAGTTTAATTAAAGGGGGGACTGTGTTATGGTAACTAAGTATTACAAGTATATTCCTTGGTTGGTTTTAGGAGCTATTGGATCTTATGAGTCCGCAACTTATTTTGGACATAGTACATTTGATATACTGTATTTATCTATTGTTTTTATGATTGTTTACGTAGCTTTGTTCATTCTACACGAAAAATATCTGAAATATAAATATAAAGAAATATTTACAAAGATTATGAGCAATCCTGAAAAAGATCATCATCCCTAGTAAGATATAGCATAATAAAGCCCTAGCAACCAGATTGTACTGACCCCAAAAAGTTAGACAATTAATTTAAGCAAAGGATTTAGTTCTGTATTGCACAGGGCTGAGTCCTTTTCTATTATTTGTATAGAAGTGTATACATTTTTAATCTATAGTCGTAGAGATTTAGTAAAACTATAGCCAAATATAGATCTTTTTCTAAAATTTACTAATGTCTGTTATAATGGACATTATTTGAAATTTCCATTATAACAGACATTGATACAGTTTTGTAACATTATTTTGGTATAGTAATATTATAAAAGGAGGCGAGAAACATGAGAAAATTTGTTAGCATATTATTGTTGTCATTATCAATAATTACGCTAATTGCTTGCACTAAAAATAAGCAACAATCTCTGGATGGCGAATACTATTGGATATCAAGTGAAAGAAATGAATTGGCATTTACTATAAAAGGGAATAGAGGTTCAATAAAACACGGAGAAGCTGATAGTTTTACAATTGATCAAGAAAGTAACACCTTCCTTTTATCAGGAGAAGGTAGAAGTGATTCAACAGTAAAATATAAAGTTAAGGATGGCACCATTACAGTCGATATATCTGGAATAGAACATGAATATTACCAAAAAGGCAGTAAAGCATATAATAAAGCACTTCAACAATATAATAAGTAGAAATAGAGCGATGAAGTTTTGGTTTCTTATGATGTTGCTTTCGGAATGATTGTTATATTAACAAGACAATATGGAAAAAGGAGAATGATTCATGAGTAATATTTTGGTGACAGGCGGTTGTGGCTATATTGGTTCAAGATTAGTTGAAGAATTGCTAAATAATCAAGAAAATAAGGTTGTTGTTTTAGACAGCGGTATATTTGGTTTTGATTCACTATCTGAGTTTTTATATTCAGAACGTTTTAAATTAGTTAAGGGGGACATTCGAATCAAAGAGGACATTTTGAAATCCCTAAATCAAATTGATACAATTATTCATTTGGCAAGTCTAGTTGGAGAGCCTTCATGTGTTGTTGACAAAGATATCGCTTACGATATTAACGTTCGTGGAACAAGAAATCTAGTAGAATGTGCAGTCAAAAAGGGGGTGAAAAATTTTATTTTTGCCTCAAGCTGTAGTGTCTATGGTTTTGGTAAAGATAAGTTTGATGAACATAGTATTCCCAATCCTGTTGATTATTATGCAGAGCTAAAGCTACTTTCAGAGAAAGATTTATTAAATTATAAGGATAAGTTGAATATTATCATATTGCGATTTTGTACCGTTTTTGGTTTATCGAGGAGGATGCGATTTGACTTAGCTGTAAATGTAATGACTGCCTCTGCATTAAATAACGGAGTTATAAATGTTTACGGCGGTCAGCAAGAGAGACCATTTATTCATTGTGGAGATGTGGCCAGAGCTATCAATTTGCTTTTTGAAGAAAGATGTAAAAATAAATATACAGATAACGGTATAGAAGTATTTAATGTTGGTAATAATTCTGAAAATTATAATCTTACTGAAGTAGCTAGCATAATTTCAAAAGCTACTGGAAATACTAAAGTTAACTTAGATGGTTTAAAGGAAGATAATCGAAGCTATAGTGTTTCTTTTGATAAAATAGAGCAGTTGGGTTTTTCATCACAGAAGTCTATTGAAGTTGGAGTAGAAGAAATTGCAAATAGCATGAAATCAGGGTTAATTAATAATCCATTCTGCGATATATATAGCAACGTAAAAGTTGCTACTAAGGAATATTTGAATTAAGGAGTTAGAATATGAAACAATTAGCAATATTAGGTGGGAAACCAGCGTTTTCAAGTCAATTAAAATTTATAAAACCTATGTTTCCTACTTATTCAGAATCAAAATATGAGTCATACTTTAACGAAGTTTTTAAAACTGGGATGCTCTCAAAAGGGAGATTTTTAGAAAAGTATGAGTCTGAGGTGAGCAGTTATTTAGGAGCTCCCTATGTAACTGCTGTCTCTTCTGGGACTATAGGATTAATTTTAGCATTAGAAGCATTGGGAATAAAAAGTGGTGATGAAGTCCTTGTCCCTAGTTTTACATTTTGTGCAACTGTTCATGCAATTAAAAAGGTTGGAGCTATTCCTGTTTTTGTAGATTGCAACTCTGAAACATTTACAATCGAAACAAATAACATTGAAAAATATATCACTCCTAAAACAAAAGCAATTATTGCTGTGCACATATTCGGAGTTGGAGCAGAAGTATATGAATTAGAAAGGGTATCTAAAACCCATAATCTTAAACTTATCTATGATGCTGCTCACGCATTTGGTAGTACCATTGACAAAACACATTTGGGAAACTTTGGTGATATCTCAGTATATAGTACCTCTCCTACAAAAACTCTAGTTACAGGTGAAGGGGGAATTGTCGTAAGTAAAAATAAAGAAATTGATAGCAAAATTAGACTTTTAAGAGAATATGGAAATCCGGGAGATTATAATTGTACTGAGATTGGTGTTAATGCTAGACTTAGTGAGTTGGCAGCTATAACTGGTCTAATGTCATTGAGTATAATTGACAAAAATCTATCGGAGCGTAAAAAGATTGGCAATTATTATAGACAGTTATTATCTGAAATTGAAGGAGTATCGTTGCAAAAAATACCGGATAACCAAATTAGTACATATAAAGATTTATGCATAGTAGTGCATGCAAGGTCATTTGGGTTAGATAGAGATACAGTTGTTCAGAGTTTGAATAGAGAGGGTATTCCAACAAGAAATTATTTTTCTCCTCCTATACATAAAATGGATTGTTATTCTGAATACAATGATCTTGTTTTAGAAAATACTGAAAATATTTCCAAAAATATAATTTGTTTACCTATGCATCCATTTCTAACGTATGCAGATATCGAAATGATAGTTAATATTTTAAGAAACATTCATATCAATGCTGAAGAGATAAAGAAACGGGTGATACAAGATGCTTAACACACCAACAGAAAATTACGTGTCAACAATTCGAAAAAAGATAGGTAATGACTTACTTATTCTAGTAGGTTCAAATGTTATTATTGAAAATGAACTAGATCAAGTGTTGCTTCAAAAACGGTCTTCAGGAACATGGGGATTGCCAGGTGGATTATTGGAAGTAGGAGAGACACTTGAACAAACGGCAATTAGGGAAGTATTTGAGGAGACCGGATTAACAATTGAAGAATTGAAGTTAATTCATACTTTTTCAGGGCAGGATTATCATTTTGTTCTGCAAAACAAAGATGAAATCTATGTAGTTACCTCTCTATACAAAGCGATTAATTATACGGGAGAATTGAATGTAAGTTCAGAAGAAACGCTGGAGTTAAGTTATTTCAATTATAACTCCCTTCCTTATAACATTGAACAAGAATATCTTGATTATATAAACTATTATAGAGGACTAAGATGATTGACAAAAAAGAAATATTTATTTTTGATTTTGATAATACTATTATTGAATCACTCCCTCTTTGTTTTAGTTGCTTCAGGATAGTGTTTGAAAAATATAAAAATATCAAAATGAGTGATTCGGATATTGAATCATTATTTGGAGGTAGTGAGGAAGATATTATAAGGAGCCATGTAGAAGAAAAATATGCTGATGAAGCAGTCGAATTATTTTACATTCTTTATGAAAATTTACACGATCATTTTATTGTTCAAAATAAAGTATTTGAAAATATTACTTTGCTATTAAAAAAATTAAATTACAAAGGAAAAAGACTTGCTGTTTTTACTGGTAAGGGGCGAAAAAGTATACAAATAAGTATGAAGAAATTAGAATTAGAAAAATATTTTAATTACATTGTATCTGATGATGATGTTGCTAATTCTAAACCTGATAGTGAAGGAATTTTGAAGATACTTGACCATTATAATGCAACTCCCTCAGATGCGATATTCTTTGGTGATTCAGATGCAGATATTATCTCAGCCAAAAAAGCAAATGTACTAGCTGTTGGTGTCAATTGGTATAAAACAAGAAAATTTACTATTTCTCCTGATATAATATCTAAGAATCCATTAGATATTATATACTCCTGCTGATAGTTGATTTGACTTAACAAAAAAGCCCATTTGGTGTACACTGCAAGTGAAGAAAAATAGCAGGGAGGTAAACCAAATGGACATTTTCCATTATACACCGAATCGCCATCACCTTCAACTCAGTATGCCGCAGCTTCGTAAAGTCTGCCGTGACTTATATCAAAAAGTCGCTCCTGATGAGTTGATCCACCGCAAGAATGTAGAGCAATGCAAGGTTTCGAATGTTTCTGTTTTAACCTTGATGCAATTTCAGGCAGAAATTGGGATGAAGTCACAGCGAAAGTTTTATCAATTTATCCGAAATTTCTTCGGATTCAGGGATTGGAGAGAAGCCGCTTCTATCGCCGTGTTCATTATCTGATGCCCCTGCTTCAGCTGATTTGCCTCTATTTCAATCAGCTGGATTTTGATGAATTAGTCATTATCGACAGCTTTCCAGTCCTCTTGTGTCAGCCGGTTAGAAATCATCAGGCCAAGGTCTTGAATGAGGTGGCCAACATCGGCTACTGCGCTTCCAAAAACATGTGGTTCTATGGTTTTAAAATTCATCTGGCGGTGACAGAGTCGGGCTATATTTTGGATTACTTGGTTACGCCTGTCTCGGTCCATGATATTCAGGTGGCAGAAGAGTTGCTGGATGCCATCCCCTATACTCCTGTTTTAGCGGATTTGGACTACTTGGGTAAGGAACTGAAAAAACGATTGGAAGCCAAGGGAATAGACTTTTTGACGCCGATTTGTAAAAATATGAAAGGAGCAGCTGAGCACAACAATCCTGCTATCCTGACAATCCGAAGGACCATCGAAACTCGGATCTCTGTCCTAAATGCATTGTTTAACATTGAACATCCGCTTGCTCGCTCTTTAGCAGGTTTGCAATTAGAGATCGAACGGGCTATTTTGGTCTATAATTTAGGATTTTTTATCAACTAGCAACACGGGTATTATATATGATAGATTTTGATTGTAAAGGAGGATTTATGAATTTGAAAGGTATAATCTTCGATATGGATGGAGTTATAGTTGATACAGAGTACCAAGATTTTCTAATACAGAAAGATTTTATCAAACACCTTAATCCAAAATCTAGTTACGAAGATTCTGAGCTATTGGTATTAGTTGGTAAATCATATTTTAATCTTTATAGGCTTTTACAGCAATTTATTGGGAAACAATATGATATAAAAACTATAGAAAAAGAATATGCTTCTTTTAGTGATGAGAGATATGAAAAAATTGATTATTCTTTACTTTTTAGAAAAGAAATTCTAAAAATTATTGACTATGCATTGAAAAACGGAATCAAATTAGCTGTAGCATCATCATCAAAATATGAGCATATTAATGAAGTTTTAGAAAGGTGTGACATAAAAAAATATTTTGATGTCATCGTTAGCGGAGAGAATTTTGTAGAAAGTAAGCCAAATCCGTCTATCTATTTAACAACGCTACATAAGTTAGAATTGCAAGCAGAACAATGTATTGCAATTGAAGATTCATACTCTGGAATTGAATCTTCAACTAGCGCAGGAATTGCAACTATTGGTTATTATGATAGCCGATTACCATTTTTTAATGACAAAGCGCAATGGAAAGTTGAAAATATGAAAGAAGTTTTACAAATAATAGAATCACAGAGTCTTTGAGTTGAAAGGCGATGAGGTTCTTGAGGACGTTAGAAAGAAATAAACTTGTTTCATAACGAAATTTAAGGTAGAACTTATCAGGACTCTGCCTTTTTAGGCTCTTTTCTACCATTTGTCAAGTCTGTCAAGGCTTTAAGTAAAAAAATGAGATATGAAAAGGCAACACTTTTCTATACAAAATTTATAAAGTGTTTTTTTAAAGCGCTGATTCGCTTAGCGATTGGGGTTTGGTAGTTCAGACTGCTGTGAATGCGGTGATGATTCCACCAGTAAACGTAGTCCTTTGTTTTAAAGGTTAGTTCTTTCAGCGAATGGAAGGTTTCTTGGTTGACAAACTCGAGTTTGAAGGCACGGTAAGTACTTTCAGACACGGCGTTGTCATAGGGACAAGCTGCTTGACTTAGAGACCGAGCGATGCCGCATCTCATCAATCAGCTGGTTATCAAACTCCTTACCACGGTCAGAATGGAACAGCTTGACATTGGTAAGCGCGTAAGGAATGCTTTGATTGGCTTGTTTGACGAGCTCTGCAGTCTTGTGCCACCCAACTGACAGTCCAATAATTTCGCGGTTAAAGAGATCAATGATCAAACAAACATAAGCCCAACGATTTCCAACACGGACGTAGGTCAAATCTGTTACAATTGCTTCAAGTGGCTTTTCTTGGTCAAATTCTCGAGCCAATAGGTTTGGAATAGGTGCTTCATTTTTTTGAGCTAGTTCTTTATCAAAATAAACAGTATTATAATCCTGATCATTATAAACCGTTGAACCGATACCAGCAGACATTTTTTCGTAAACATGATATTCGTATAGTTTTGCTGATATTGAAACAACGTTCTTATAAGCTTCTTTTTGAACTAGGTTTCTGACATAATTAAGTGCATTATTCTTACCTTCATCTGATAAAGTATTATATAGTCGGACGATTTCGATCTCTGTAAAAAAACCTTTTGGTACATTTAGAATCTGCTCTAGTTGTTGCACTTTTTCTCTAGATGGTTGTTTTACTCCACGTTCCCATGCGGAATAGGCTTGATAGCTGACTCCCAACTGATCAGCAATATCTTTTTGAGTCTTTTTTAGCTCTTTTCTACGAGCTTTTAGTTTTTCTGGTTGATACATCGTTTTCCTCACATTAATAGTAACTTCAATTCAGCTTTTTGTTTTGCCTCTTTGTCTGTTAGCTTATTTTTATCCCAAACATAAGCTATAGATTTTCCTTTATCATAGATGAGCCATACTTTTAGATTGTCACAGCAAGTCTTAATTGTTTTCCAATTCTCTTGGTTTAAAAGTTCAGGATACTCTTGACTAGTCACAAAACTTTTTTTGATCACAGATCGCTCTATCTTATAGATTAGAGAAGCCTGATAGTTTTACAATTGATCAAGAAAGTAACACCTTCCTTTTATCAGGAGAAGGTAGAACTGATTCAACAGTAAAATATAAAGTTAAGGATGGCACCATTACAGTCGATATATCTGGAATAGAACATGAATATTACCAAAAAGGCAGTAAAGCATATAATAAAGCACTTCAACAATATAATAAGTAGAAATAGAGCGATGAAGTTTTGATTTCTTTCCCAATTTGGCTATAAGAAAACACCCTGAAAGATAGATAGGAAAATCTAACTTTTGGGGTGTTATCAATTTTAAGGGCGTTGAATATGTCTTTATTTTGTGAGTGAGACACGGAAATCATTGTATTTGCTGTAATCAAACTCTTCATTGAGACCTGTTACAAATACAATTGGTGTATAATGGCCCTCTTCTAAAATAAAACCGGCTTTTACCTTGGCATTGGCTCCCCCAAGTCCCGCAATACCAGGAAGGAGTGCCTCAAAAGCCCCTGGTTCATCCGTATCCCAGTAATAGATATTACCAGAAGCTTGAACAGCTTTTGCTCTAGTCGTTGCTGTACGAATTGGGTTCACATCTGCTTGATAAAAGTTTGCTGTCGTAGTGACCGTTCCGTCCGCAGCCACTGTCATTTGGACATCTTTCGCAATTTCAGTTGTACCTGTCCAAGTCCCTACCAGCTCTGCAGGAACCATTTGAGATGAATCTGTAGCTTTGTCACCACTTGTTGTATTAGACGCTGTGGTTGTTTGACTTGTTTGACTTGATTGTGTTGTTTCTTCTGAACTAGATTCAGTTTCTTTTGTATTTTTCTTTTTAGAAGACTGATTTGTTTTATTCTGACCAGATTTCATAGAAGTCTGTGTTTCTTTTATAGAAGAACTGTTCTCCTCTTTTTTAGAACCACAAGCTACTAGTAGAGTTGCAGAAGTTAAGCCTAAAAGTGCTAAACTTGTCTATTTTTTCATGATTATGATACCTCACCTAAATTTATATTAGCTATTATATTACAATGTTATAGAAAGTCAAGTGTTTTTGAAACATTTTTGTAACATTTGTAATTTATCTAAATGTTCAAGGAGTTGGTGCATAGGGTTACAAAGTAAAAGATTTCTATATTCTTTGTTACATAATCATCCGAAATAGAAAATCAACGTAAATAAAATGTTGTTAGAGTTTCATTGGTACAAAATTACCAACAATAATCCCCACAATTCTAGGGTCTTCATCATACGATAAAAAAATATCTTCGTATTTAGGATTGAGAGAAACTAACCTTAAACCATGCTCTTCACGGAAAACTCGTTTAATGTAGGTCTGGCTATTGCAGACTACGGCATAAACTGCTCCATCATAATCAAATCCTGTCTCACGAATGAGAGCCACAGAGCCATTTTGATATTTGGGCTCCATTGAGTCACCAGAAATCCATGAGGCGAAATCGTGGGCTAGTTCTTCATTAAAATAGACAGTATCATAGTTTTGATCGTTATAAACTGATGAACCGATACCAGCCGACAGGCTTTCATAGACACGATAAGGGACGGTAGGCATAGCAATAATATTAGATTGCTTATCTACTAAATCTTTAACATAGTTCATAGCCTTGGTCTGATTAGTAGGATTCAGTTGCTTATAAAGTGTAGCAATTTCTTCCTCATAGAAGAACTCTTCTATCACACCTAAAATCTCAGAAATCTTTTTCAAGTTGGCTTTGTTGGGGACTGCTCTGCCATTTTCCCAAGAGAAATAAGAAGAGCGGTTAATATCAAGAAGCCGTGCAATCTCGCTTTGTTTCATCCCCAACTCTTCACGTTTTTGTTTTAATTTTGTACCATTGAACATCTCATGCCCTTTCTAATAATAACTGTGTTTTGGCGTTACTAACAGCTTGTCTCTCTGTTAACCTATCCTTTTTCCAGGCAAAGTAAATAACTTTACCATAATCAAAAAGTTGACCACAAGAAATATCTGATTTTTCAGCTTCCAAAGTCTGTCTAAACTCTTTATCCTTCAATTCATAGATTTGTCGGTCTGACAGATAGCTGTCTCTGGTCAGCAAATGATAGATCTTAGCCAGCATATCTATCATGACTTGCTGGTACTCTGCGATAATAGAGGACTTCAACAAGCTAAACATATCCATAATTCTATCTAGTTGACCATTTTTATAGTCTTGAATTGCATGATTAACCTCATCTAACGAATGAGTAGTTTCGTGACTGAATAAGTCTCTCAAGCGATAGACCAAGGCTTCAGCTGAAACCTTCAAATCCTTCATCACTCGTGAGAAACTATCATGCCTATAAAATATCTTTGAGAGCAAAACAATGCTTGGCATAAGCACAAATGCAGAAAAAAGATTTGCTTCACTTTCAAAGATAGAGCAAGAATCATCTTTTAGCTCTGTAAAGAAAGAGCCAGTATGCTTTAGCAGAAAATGCCCTAACTCATGGCACTTTGTAAAGTTCTGTTTTACTTGTGGATTTTCCTTTTCATAGGAGAAAGAAACACCACTCTCATCAATTAAAGTCAACCCCTCAATCTTTCTACTGGAAAAATGATGCTCCATTACCTTGATATTGTGACTCTCAACAATATGGTTGAAAAATCCTTCAAAGTCATACCCCAAAAGAGAAGAGTCATTCTCCTTGATATACTTGTAAATATAACGATTTGCAACTTCCTTAATTTGGCTGTATCGTGTATCCATAATACCTCCTCGAAGTTTTGTTGTTTTATAAACTAACAATAATTATATAGAAAAAGTGGACGATTGTCCACTGAAAATTAAGTAACTATAAATTATACTGATTTTTAAGAGGGTAATAGATAATCAAGGATAAAATTTGTACATACAAAGCAATTATTGAAATTGTGATGTAGGAGTTCTGCTGTTTAAGTAGGACAGTAGAGTCCTCAGATAATTCGACTTCTTGTTCACTATTTAATTTAGCAACTGAGTTATCATTTGTATAAAAATCACTTTCTGATAACTTGTCATTACTTATCAACTTTAAGGAAGTTTCATTATTATAATATAGATCTGTCCCCTGTAACAGCTTTATAGTGGTGCCCTTTGTAATTTTATATTCTGAGTTATTCACTTGAAAATCAAATATTTGAAATAACTCATTTGTATCATCAGACTTATTTTCTTTAGGATAATCCGTGGTAAATAATGTATCTTTGGGAATAATAACCTTGTAGTTTGTATCTTTGTTTTTGGAATAAATTACAGCCATAGTATCTTTATTGATATAGTTTTGGCCAGTCAACTGGAATTTAGCAAAACAGTATATAAGTGACAAGATTACGATATTAAAACATAACATTACAAGCCACAATTTTTGGCCCCAATTTTTTTTAGTCAACCATTTTTTTACCAGTGTAGAAATGGACGCATTTAAATAAAAATAAAGAATAGAAACGCAGAATACTACTAAAAGCATTATTCCATCTTCTTTTGTAAAATTGAATTTTCTTGTTTTGGTAGCGAAATAATAAAGAATAATATAAAGAGAGACAAACGCAAGACTAGCAATACTATATTTTTTCATTCTTTTTTTGAATATTTCACTACTGTCAGCTGTATCTGTTAATGTTTTCACTGCACTTTCAATTAAAAATGTAAATAGAGCAATGAATACATATAAGATTCCATTATTAAAATCCATTATTTCTCCTCATCAAAAAGTTTCTTCCGCTCCTTCATAAACTGAAGCAGCTCTTGTTTAAAGACTTCTTTTTCTTCATTACTCATACCGTCTGATGTGGTTCTGAAGAGCAATTCTACTTCTGACAAATCAATATCATCATTGGTTTCATTTGATATCAATGTATTGACAGATACATTAAAGAGTTTGGCAATCTTCACGAGATTGTCATAACTTGGCCGTTTTTTTCCTTGTTCCCAATAAGCGTATCCTTGTTGCGAAATTTCGATAGCTTTTGCGACTTGGGCTTGGGTCATTTTAGCCTGTTTCCTCAAGGTCTTAAGGTGTTCCGCAAGATCCATTATCGTTCCCCTTAAAAAATATTTTTAAATTTTTTCAAAAAACCGTTGACATTTACAACTATCGGTTGTATAATATAACTAACAACTGATAGTTGTATGGCAATTGAAAATAATAACCTTATCTTCAAGGCTAAATCACGATCTTTGACAATTAAATAAAAAGTGCGTCTGACAACCAGAGGACTGACTATCAAACTACACTAAACTTCGTACCTTTATTGTAATTTATTTGATACCAAAAGTCAAGTCCGTTTTATGGTTGAAGTGAAGATAAAAACAGGATTCAATCCTGTGGGCTTCCACGCATTTCGGACTTTCGCACTTTTCCGAATAGTAAAGTGAACTGGCTTCGCCAAAGGGCGTAAGAGAATCCCTTGGGTATGATCATGACTACCTAAAGAGATTGGCTGGGAAAGCGATGGTAATTAACGCAAAGCACCTTGCTAAACGTTGCCACCGTGGAAAGAGGGATCTTTCCAACCAAATAACTTTTCTTTACTGCTGTCTATCTACTAAGATAGACCTACTCTCAAGCTACTAAGTTCTTTCCTTTTTTCACTTAGTAGCTTTTTTACTTATTACAATAAAGGAGAATGATATGACAAACTTTTTTCGCACTACAATGTAAACGACTCTATGATAATTACGAATTTACCTATGGCATGTTTAGTGAATCTGATAAACTTCAGGCTAAACTTTATGCTCAAGCTCAAATTGATTTAGACCATCTCGCAGATGATGCTCGTAGAAATGGCTATGCTCATGGGGATATTCAATTCTATAGTCGTATGTTTAAACGCAAACTTTTTACACACTATTACTCAAGAGTGAAGCAACTAGCTTAACTCTTTTTATTTTACACTCAGAAAGGAAAATCTTATGATCTCAGAAACACTTAAAATGAAACCAGAATTTATTGGCCCTGCTTACTATGAACGTTTAGGAAATGCTCCTAAATTTATTTTTGGAAAAGAAGGTAAATATCAACGCCACATTCTAAACAGCGCAGAGCACGGAGCCTTTCATGTCATTACACCAGCCTCTACAACAGTCTTTCCAGAAGATGCTCTAGTAGAAACTGTTAACCCAATCTTTTTCCCAGACACTGCTCTAAACGGCAATAATGTTGCACCTTATCTCAATGTCTTTGCGGAAAAATTGGTAATCAAAAAATAAGAAATAAAAGGAGAAAATCACATGGCTAAAATTGGATTAAACTACGGAGAAAAACTACAAATTGCTGACAAAACTTATCGTGTCATTACAGATGGGTTAGATGTACCAGCTGTCCTTGGAAAACTGACTTTCCGTGGCATTGAAGGCCCTGATATCATCTTTGAAGTGGATCGCTCGCAACGAAATCCTGATGGATCATTTGTTCAGGTCAATACTGGAGAAATTCGTGGAATTGTCGTAGGGATTCATTCTTCTGTCCAGCACGAAACACTCTTTTTCACCATCGCAGATATGTCTGAGTCTGAAATTGAAGATCTAGGTATTAAATACCGAGAAGAAGTTGAACTAGAAGATATTGTTATCACGCATACCCATGTCAATCGCAATGATATCTATAAGCTCTTTGCTTCTAAAATCAAGAAAAAAACTGGAGGCGCACCAACCAAAGAAAACAAACCAGTAGAAAATAAGAAGGAAAACTAGGAGGTGATGCACTATGAAACTCTTTACCTATCGAGGGAAAAGAGTTCACGCTTTTCATCGTAAACTAAAGGGAATCACATGGTTTATCTGGTGGTTTCCTTTTTTGTTGGCTATTAGTTACTATAGCTACTTACATCTAGAAGAATTAAAAGCTCATCCCTTACCTCAAGGATATTTTCTAGGAGCTGGACTTCTCTTTTCTTTAATCTTCTCTTGGTTTATTAATCGGATTTGTTACAGGAAGATGCTCTTTTTTCAAAAGCTAAACAGTCTTCGAATTCTTTCTCGCTTTTTGTTAGAGAATAACCTCTATCTCGTTAAAAAGGTTAGATGTGAAAATAAGATCATTGAAAAAATCACCTTACCTCAAGTGTATATCAAACAGTCTCGCTATAAGATTGAACTGAGTTTCATTCTAGAAGGTAATAAATTTCAAGATCGCTTTTTGAACCTTGGAGCTACTCTTGAAGTCATGTTTAATGGTGACTTTCGTAATAAAACCTTTGATAATCGCTTTATCAAGTATGAAATTGCTATTAATCGGATTGATAGTCGAATCACCATCGATGAAGTAAAAGTCAAGGGATCAAAACTCCAGCTCATGAAAGATGTATCTTGGGATTATATTGAAGAACCTCATCTTCTCATCGGTGGTGGAACTGGTGGAGGAAAAACCGTTGTTCTCATGACCATAATCTATGCACTAGCTAAAGTCGGCTTTGTCGATATCTGTGATCCAAAGAATTCTGACCTGGCTGGATTAAAGAAAATTCCAGTCTTTCATGGTCGGGTATATACTAGTAAGGAAGATATCATTAACTGTTTTAAAGAGAGTGTAGAGTTCATGGAAAAACGCTATGAACGGATGTCTACTTCGCCAAAATTCCAAGCTGGAAAGAACTTTACTCATTATGACATGAAACCAAAATTCATTCTAGTAGACGAGTGGGCAGCGCTTATGGCAAAGATCGATCGTGACTATAGCCAACAGTCAGAACTAATGGAATACCTCTCCCAGTTAGTTCTAGAAGGTCGTCAAGCTGGAGTCTTTATCATCTTTGCTATGCAACGGCCCGACGGTGAATTTATTAAAACTGCTCTTCGGGATAACTTTATGAAGCGTCTCTCCGTCGGTCATTTAGAATCAACAGGATATGACATGATGTTTGGAGATGCTAATAAAACCAAAGAGTTCAAAAAGCTAGATGAAATCAATGGAGTAAAGGTCAAAGGACGGGGCTATATCGCAAATAATGGCGAGCTGGCTGGTGAGTTTTTCTCTCCTTATGTTCCGCTTGATCAAGGTTTTTCCTTCTACGATGCCTACTCTAAAATTCCCATCATGGAGTTTGAAGGAGAAGAATTCTCAGTATTTGAAGAATATAAACCAACAGTTGAAACAATTGATCCTATAGAGGAAGAGGAGACTATAGAAAACGAACCAAACAAAAGACCACTCAAGGAATTTGCGGATGAACAAAATCTTAAAATGCCAACCTTACGCAAGATTATCTATCTCTTAACAGAACAAGGGATCATCTTTGAACGGACTGTATCCGCTATTCTAGTGGATCCTTTTCAAGAAAAACTTCTTCTTGAAATCCTCGCTCAATTTGAAGAGGGCGGACGCAGGTCTTATCCAAAAGCAGTTGAAGCGACGATTGTTCATCATGGGCTAGGACAAGGGCAAGGGCAAGCCTGACCGCAGGTCAGGCGCAGACCGTAGCCCGAAGTTTCTAGGCCATGATGAAACTTCAACCCCCGTTTTCTAATAGGGGGGTTACATTTGGCAAAAACGCCAAGTCCACCCCTCCTCATTCCTTATGGGAGTTGGGTTTTCAATTTTTATGAAGTGTGTCACTTTCGTCAAAAAAGTGTGTCACTTTGTTAGAAAGAGGTGTTGCGATGAATGGACAAAATTAGTCCTTTTCATATTAAGAATTTCAGAAAACAAACCGGACTTAGTCAAAAAGCATTTGCACAAGTTGTTGATCTCCCTACAAGAACCTATCGCTCTTATGAAACAGGCGAAAGAGGACTGACGATTGATAAGTTTAGAGAACTTAAAGAAAAACTTGGTTATTACCAAGAGTGCGATAAAAACAGTCTTCGGGCTCAAATCGACTATCTACGATTGACCTTTCCTAGATTGAAGGATTTAGATGCTTTCTGTGAAAACTTTCTTCACTGCCACCTAAGTGAATTTACAGACCAAGAAACCCGTATTATGAACTATACCCACTTGTGGCAACGAGGAAACATCTGGATTTTTGATTTCTTTGATAAGTCTGTGACCAATGACTACCAAACTTGTCTTCAACTATCTGGTCAAGGATGCCGTGAGCTGGAATTGCTTCTAGAAGACAAGGGGATCACTTGGCAGATCTTTCTTCAAAACATTCTTTATTCCTATGAAGACGTTCGGGTGAAGCGACTCGATATCGCTCTAGACGAACTATATAAGGGTTATGGTCACGAGGACGAACAAATTCAGATTCCCAAATTGATTGATAAACTCTATTCCAAAGAGATTGTTCTAGATACGATCAAGAAATGGAATATCACGGGTGGTGGATCTTTCACAGATAATGAAGACATGGAAGCGAATCACGGCTTGTCCATTTATTTTGGGAGCCGTCAAAGTCAACTCTACTTCAACTTTTATGAAAAGCGCTATGAAATTGCTCGAATGGAAAACATCTCCTTGGACGAATCCTTGGAGATTTTTGGTATCTGGAATCGCTATGAATTGCGATTTTCAGATCAGAAAGCTCAAGGCATTGTGGAGGAATATATCAACGGTGTAGATCTCGGAGAAATCGCACGAGGCATCATAAACAAAGAAATCCAAGTCTATGATGGAGTTACTCGCTTTGGAGCCTATAAACCTGATGAGAAATGGCAACAGCTCTTTGGAGGTGTCGAACCCTTAAAGCTCTCAACCAACCCACAGCCTTACAGTATTGAGAGAACGATTCGCTGGCTAACCTATCAAGTTGCGAACTCCCTTGCACTAGTCACTGAAGCAGACAAGATCCTCCAAACAGAATACATGAAAATGATTCAGAATAGCGGAGAGATCACTGATCGAGGAAAAGCCATGTTACGACTTCTCAAAGCCAATAAACACTATGAACACTAGAAAGGAAAAACTATATGGAATACAAAGTTCAAATCAATTCACTAGACAACTTTAAAGCCTGGTCTGGTGGACTAACCACCTTGAACACTGTCCGTGAACGTGGTGGAGTGGATACCCTAACCGTCATTTGTGAAGATATCTTCTCTGGTGATACACCAACTGAAGGACAAATCAATGACTGGCTCTGGTTTGATTCAGATTTTATCTACCAAGCTCTAGGCTACGATGATCTGCTTGAGGCTTCTTGAGATGCTGAAGAAGATCTATCAAGCAGATTTTCTGCTTCTTCCAGAACAAGAATTCTGGCATATGTATATCCTCTTACGAAAGGGCAAAGACTTCTACTACGAATGTGCTGGCAGGTGCACAGAAGATCTTCCGGATAGTAGGGGGTTCTATAACTATGAACATGCCTGTTTTACTTTAGATGGTCAAGTGTTGAGCGTAAATAAAAAAATGCGCCCCTCACTCATTGCTTATATTCAAAAGACCATCAAAGACAATCAAGAAACATTTAGAAAGGAAATTGAAATGGCCACTAAAACTATTTTTGAAAAGAAAGTCTCTCAAGTCACGAATGAACTGGGAGAATTACTGAAAAAGAAAGATCATAGAGAGGCTTGGACCAAGGCTGGAGAGTTAAATAGTCTCCTTAAAAAAGAAGAAGCCAAGGATCTAAAACCTGACCTGATCGAACAACTCCAAACTGAGCTACGAGGCTACTATTACATTAATGGCGAGATCGAAAAAGCCAATAAGCGCCTCTATGCAAAAGGCTCAAAGCTCATTGAACTAGCTGCTCTCTAAAAGGAGGATCTATGGATAAAGCTAAACGCTACTTGCTTCAAGCAAAAGAATACCTCTCACACTTTAAAAAGGTGGATAAAAAAGGAGGCCCACCAAAACTAAAAGTCACCAATAAAAAGACCGTCAATATCGCAGTCATAGGAGGAATTGCTTTCCTCCTTTTTGTTGGTCTTTTGGGATCTCTTCGTGCTATCACACTCTCAAATAAGGTAGGAACACTACAAGCTCAAGTGGAGGCCACTAAAAAACAAAGGGCACAACCAATGGAGTCTAGTAGAAAATACGACTATAAACTCCAGTACTACTTGAACGACTATGTCTACGCTTATTTCACCCTTCCACAAGAAGGAGATAAACAACAAGCTCAAGTGGACTATCTAAATAGCTTTTATAACTTCATTCCTGATGTGAAAGCCCAAGGTCAAGTTCGAAATCCTAGTGAACTTCTCTATTCTCAGTTAGTGACTGTAGAAGGGAAGGTTGCGACCTATAAGATCAAATACAAGGAAACTATCCGCCGAGATAATAACACGGAAGAAAAAGAAATCGTGACGGGTTTCAATATTCCATTTGATGAAAAAGATGGAAAATACTATATTTCTGGTCTTCCTTGGTTTTCAGCCATTGAATCCTCACAAGCTGGACACTTTAGCGAAGACGATCAGCTTCAACTAACCGCTAACGACCACTTTTCAGATGGTCAGCGTAAGAAGGTTGAAAAGTTCCTCAAGATCTTCTTTACCAACTATACTACTAACCAAGACAACCTCAATCTGATTGCTAAGGATGTGGATATTATAGCCAATACCACTTTCAAAACGATTGATTATACCTATCTAAAAAAAGATGGAAAAAATCTAATCGCTTATGTCCAGGCAACCTTTGAGGTCGGAGGAACCACCCACTCAGAAAACTTCACTTTTACCCTCTCAGAAAAAGAAAAGACCTACTATGTCACTAAACTAGAACACACCATTCCACTGAATTATGCAAATAATAAAGAATAGGAGAACTCTATGAATACAGACAATCTACGAACCTTCCTCCAGGGCGATGGAATTTGGATCCTGACAGCCATTGCTGTAACATTAGCTATAAAGGCTTGGCGAAATAGTTCCTGGCTCCAGCTTTTCTACGTCGTTGGTTTCTATGCCGTCATTGTTTCGATGGCTAAAGGACAAGAAATCCTAAAACCAGTCGGCTGGTTCCTGCGTCTTTTTGGAGTTGAAACAGGACTTTAATCATGAAAGAAGAAAGACTTTATGATTACAGTAAGGGCCTAAATGCACCTTATTGGATCCAAGAAATTAAGACAAAAAAGGGCACTCGATTATGGTACTTTGCGACACCTATGCAGTTGTCCTTTTTCATTGTCTTTATCATCGTTTTTGTGGCCATGTTACTCTTTGGAGGGTTTATCTTTGTGCCACTCGCAAAAATCACTCACTCAATTTCTCTCTTGCTCTATTGGTATCTTCCGTACAAATTGGCTAAATTTTATACTGAATACGAGCCTCACGGTAAAAAGATGCACGTCTTTATAGGAGATTACCTGATTTACTTCTGGGATTTTAAGCTAAACAAAAAAGCTATCTACCACGAAGATCGAATAGAGCCTGTAGAAGAAATTGTCTTTGAAAAAACAAATCTATAGAAAAGGAGGACCTATGAGTATTACTTTAACTTATCCTATTAGGGAAACACATGAAAATCTAGCTCTCAAAAAAGATCAAACAGTCGTTGCTTATTACCGTATTCCAAACACTCCTATCACGATTACGGATGATGAAAAAAAGGGCAAACACAAAATTACGGTTGCTCAAATGATGAAGAAGCTCCAGAAAAACAAGTTCTTTGAAATATCTCTGATTCCTAAAGACTATCTTCTAGAAGAGAAAATGCGAGACTTTTCAGACGCTCTAGCAGATGACAGTCGTGAACTAGGAGAAGAACTTCTTCTTTACACGGTGGATCGCCTAACAGATGAAATGGAGATTCCTTATCAGTTTGACTGGGTTGTGGGCGTGACCTTACGCAAACAAAATCATGGAGCTACCGTCAAAGACTTGGCCTATGAGAGCTTTAATGAGTTTACTGAAAAAATCGCAAAAGGTCTGGGCTATGAATATGAATTAAGTCCCACTTGGTATGAAGACTACAAAAGTGATGAATTCACCATTTTCCAAGCCTTCTCTGTCCTTCGGGCAAAACGGTTATCCAATGAAGAACTCTTTTATTACCAGCGAATGCAATACCTCCGCTATATCCCTCACTACAAGAAGGAGGTACTGGCCAATCGTGCTCAATTCAATATCACTGATACCTTGATCAAAGTCTTAAAAGGTGGCTTCCTCAAGCTAGAAAGCCCTTATGGATCCTCTTTTGTGACGATTCTTCCGGTTGGTAAATTTCCTGTTCAATTCAACGGTTTTCATCTTGGCGAATTTATCCAACGTTTGAACTTTCCCGTAGAGCTACGAATCAAGGCAGAATTTATTGATACTGGTAAAATCAAGGGGCGAATGGGACGCTCGAATACACGTTACAGAAACATCATGGAAGAGGCAGAAAATACTGATACTGTCCAACAAGACGAGATCATCATGGGCTCTATCTCCCTAAAGGACTTAATGAAGAAAGTCGGAAACAAGGAAGATATCATCGAATATGGAGCCTATCTGATTGTCTCTGCTTCTAGTGTGAACCAACTCCGTCAAAGACGGCAAGTGGTTTTGAACTACTTTGATGATATGGGCGTTGAAATCAGTGAGGCCTCTCAAGACGGACCTTATCTCTTTCAAGCCCTGCTCTATGGAGAAAACCTCCAAAAGAAAACTCGCACCTGGACACATATGGTCACAGCTCGTGGATTTTCAGAGCTCATGCCCTTCACCAATACCTCTTCTGGAAACCGTATCGGTTGGTATATCGGCCGAGTAGATAACTGGACAGGGCGTTGGGACAATATTGAGAAAGCTATTGATTCCTCAAGGAATATTGTACTCTACAATGCGACAGTGGGAAATAAGGAAGATATCGCTGGAAAGATTACCAAGAACCCGCATATCATCATTACGGGTGCAACAGGACAAGGAAAATCCTTTCTCGCCCAGATCATCTTTTTAAGTGTGGCTTTACAAAATGTTAAAACCCTTTATATCGACCCTAAACGTGAACTTAGAAATCACTACCAAGAAGTGATTAACTCGCCTGAATTCGCACGTCTCTATCCTGAACGCAAGAAACAGATTGAGAACTTTAACTTTGTGACACTGGATAGCTCACTACCATCAAACCATGGAGTCTTAGATCCTATTGTCGTTCTAGATAAAGAACAAGCTGTAGAGGTCGCAAAAAACATGCTTGAGTTTTTACTACAAGCCGTAGATGATGTTACGATGGATCAGAAAACAGCTATCACAGAAGCTATTAATGCGATTGTAGAAAAACGGGTCGCTGGTGAGAGAGTCGGCTTTAAACATGTCCTAAAAGTTCTGAGAGACTCTACTTCCTCTGAAATTGCTTCAGTTGGTCGTTATCTGACATCAATTGTGACGAACTCTATCTTGGAACTAGCCTTTTCAGATGGAACCACTCAAGGACTTAACTACGAGTCACGAGTGACCATCCTAGAGGTCAATAACCTCAAACTACCAAAAGACGATTCCACAAAAATTTCAGATCATGAACGCAACTCTATCGCTCTCATGTTTGCGCTGGGTGCCTTCTGTACCCACTTTGGAGAACGAAATGAAAATGAAGATACCATTGAGTTCTTTGATGAAGCATGGATTCTTATGAAGTCGGCAGAAGGAAAAGCCGTTATCAAAAATATGCGTCGGATTGGACGCTCCAAAAATAATACCTTGGCACTGATTACTCAATCTGTACATGATGCAGAAAATGACGATGATACAACAGGTTTTGGTACCATCTTTGCTTTTTATGAAAAGTCAGAACGAGAAGATATTCTAAAACATGTCAATCTAGAAGTCACTGAAAGCAATCTCGAATGGATTGACAATATGATCTCTGGCCAATGCCTGTACTATGACGTCTATGGCAATCTCAATATGATTTCCGTACACAACATCTTTGAAGATATTGATATGCTTCTAAAACCAATGAAAGCTACGGTATCATCAAGCCTTGAAAATAAATACGCTAGTTAGGAGGTGAATCCATGCAAGAAGCTTTTGACAAACTAAGGGGAGTCGATATCTTCTCTCTCAAGTCCTATATGGAGCCGACTGGGTTTGCCTCCTTTAATGGGGCTTGGGTTCTGATTAATGAGCTTTTCGTCAACTTCTTCTTTTTCATTCTAAACGCAGTGGTAGGCTTCTTTTCTTTGCTGATTCGAATTCTTGAAAAGATTGATCTCTACTCCAACTACAAGAACTATGTCTTTAATGGAGCGATGAATATTTGGAAAGGATTTATCGGTTCAAGTTCTGGCGGAGTCGCAAAACAATCACTCGTTTCAATGTTGCTTCTGATTCTAGCGTTTTATCTCTTTTATCAGTTTTTCTTTTCGAAAGGAGCTTTTTCAAGAACTCTCCTTCGTGTCTTTCTAGTTCTCATCCTTGGCTTTGGTTATTTTGGAACAATCGCTGGAACATCAGGTGGTCTATATCTACTTGATACTATCAACCATGTCTCTCAAGATGTCACCAAAAATATCACGAATATCAAGGTGGAGTATGGAAATAATAAATCCATTAAAATTGGCGATTCCATGGCAGATAGCTATATTGCAGAAACCTCTTATAAAGCTTATGTCTTTGTCAATACAGGGCAAGAAAACGGGAAATACAAGAATAGCCAAGATGGGAAACAAGAGACTTTTGACGATAGTAAGGTATTAGGAGCAGGCGATAAGAATGGAAACTTTAAAGCGGTTAAATCGAAAGATCGTAATAAATATCTGGATGAACTAGGAAATGGAGCCAATGATGATGGTGAAAAGAACCGTTGGGTTTCAGCTATGCCAGATTTCATCTTTACTCGTATGTTTTATGTCATCTTCAAAATCTGTGAAGCCTTCGTATTAGCGATACCGGTTATTTTGATCCAAATGTTAAACGTTATTGCTCAGACACTCGTCCTGATGATGATCCTGCTTTTTCCAATTGTGCTATTGATGTCCTTTGTACCAAGAATGCAGGATCTGATTTTTGGAGTCTTGAAAGTCATGTTTGGTGGACTTCTTTTTCCAGCTATCACGAGTCTATTAACTCTGTTAGTCTTCTACATTGAGAAAATGATTGAAAATATCGTCATTACTGGTTTTGATGGCATCCTTAAAACTCTTCCATCCTTGATCATCTTCGGCCTTGTCTTTAAACTACTCATTTCAGTTGTCTCAAAAGGACTTGTATACTTCCTTCTATGGAAATACAAAGCTGAGCTGATCCAATTCATTCTTGGATCTAAAGCACGAATGGTTGCGAATGATATTGGAAACAAAGTTGAAAAAGGGGTCACAAAGACTAGAGAAGTGGCTTCACAAGTACCATCTAGAAGCCTTTCATCTGCTCAACACCTTGGGAACTTTGCCCTAGCAGGTGCTGGTTTTGGAGCTGGGATGATGATGAATGCCAAGAGTCACTTCCAAAATGTTGGTTCTTTCTTTACCAATAAGGATTCAGAGCACCAACCCGATGAAGTACTCCCAACAGAAACGCTTGAGACGCCAACAAGTCCAGATACTCCTGAACCAAACATTCCGAAAACAAAGGCAATTCCTGAGAAGGTTAAACCAGTTGAAGGAAAAACACCAACTCCTTCAATGGAATCTCCAATCACAGTGGAGCCAACACCAAGTTCAAACGAGGAATTCCAAACTCTTAAAGAAGAATGGATTTCTCCATTTAAACAACTCCGCATTAATAGTATTGAACGCAAATTAGAGGAATATAAAGACCCTCAAGCTATGTACAAAGCTCAAGGATCGAATGCTTTCACTCGTGCTTATAGAAAGACTATGACACGAGACGATAAATTGAGAGCCAATATTGAACGAAGAGACCGATTAACAGAACGCTTAAAACAACTCAGAGGAGAATGATATGAATACCAAAATACGCTCAAGAACTTCTTTTCCAAGAGTTCTTGAAGAAACTCTTTATCAGGCCTACCAAGAAGGAAAACGCTCAGTCGATTTCCTTCTTTTATTTCCAGTCACAGAACAAGAGCGGGACCAAATCATCCTACAGGCCAAGTCCTATTCAGTCGTTTTAGATGCAAAATGGCGTTTTGGGACTGTTTTGTTCACTGCTTATATACGACATTAACTAGAAGGGAGATTCGATGAAAAAACTAAAATGGTTTCTATTAGCTGGTCTCATTCCTCTCTTTCTACCAGTCCTCATTATTATTATCCTTATGGGGGCTGTCGGAGGTGGCGGAACAAATGGCTCACCACAATCCCAAAATGGAGTGACTTATGCGGATCACTGGTCAGATGGAGATCCCTATACTCACAACTTACTTGTCCATCGCTTCGGTATCACAGCAGAGCAATTAGACGGCTTTTTAGATACGTTAGGAATCTCCTATGATAAAAACCGAATTAATGGGAAAAAGCTCCTCGAATGGGAAGCTAAATCTAATCTTGATGTCCGTGGAATCGTTGCGATCGCACTGAATGAAAGTTCCCTTGGAACTGCTGGAGTAGCCACTAATCCTGGAGCCAATATGTTTGGTTTTGGAGCTTATGACTCCAATCCAGAATATGCCAATAACTTTAATGATGAGATTGCTGTTGTCGGACTAACCCAGCAAACTATCATTGGGAATAAAAACCAAACCTTCAAAATTCAAGATGACAAAGCTAAAAAGTTTGCGAATGGAACACTCAATCCAGCAACTGATGGTGGAGTCTATTTTACAGATACCACCGGATCAGGAAAAAGACGTGCAGAAACCATGCAAAAACTGGATACCTTCATTGATGAACATGGAGGAACACCAAAAGCTCCAGAACAAACGACAGGTAAAACTAGAGATGGCGGAGGAGTAACTTCAAATGATATACCATTAGGTTACAGTCTGACAACTGCTATTGATACCACAGGATATATCACTAGTACCTATCCTTGGGGACAATGTACCTGGTATGTCTTCAACCGAGGAAAACAAGTCGGAGTCAACTTTGATCCATTTATGGGAAATGGTGGTCAATGGATGGATAAACCAGGATTCACAACAACTCATACACCGACTGAGCACTCTGCTCTATCATTTAGCCCTGGACAAGCTGGAGCTGATCCAATATACGGACATATCGCATTTGTGGAACAGGTCAAATCAGACGGTTCAATTCTCGTCTCAGAATGCAACGTTAAGGGATTAGGAATCATAAGTTACCGTACTTTTGATGCAGAAACTGCCAAACAATTTACATACGTTATAGGACATTAGAAAGGAATAGATATAGATGATTCAAGTTGTAGATAAAAATGATTTAATGGAATTGATTGGATATTCTGAAACACAAGCTAGTAAATTAATACGAAAGGCTAAAAGCCAGCTTGTACAAGAAGGATTTGAATGGTATAAGAATAAACGTATTGGACGTGTACCGATTATTACAGTTGAATCCATTCTTGGTTTTCAAATACAATTAAAAAATGATATAATTGAGGGGAACCTTCAAAGCGCTGTCATGACTGAAGGAGAAAAATAGCATGGCGGTAATAAAACAGGACGATGGACTGTGGCTAGTTGATATTAGTGATGGTAAAAGTTCCTTAACTGGCAAACGTATACGACACCGCAAATCTAATTTTTTAACGAAAAAAGAAGCAGAGGAATATGAGGCTTATTACCGTATCCATAAGTTAAATCAGATACAGAATACAAAAAAACTTACTATTTCCTCTCTTTATGTAATGTTAAAAGAAGAAGATGAGCTTCGTGGAAATAAAAGAGGTACAGTAGATACCCAGAACTCATACTATACCCAATATGTATCACGATTCTTTGAAAATGCTGATATGTCTTCAGTTACCATTCAAGATGTAAAAAAATATCGAGATTGGTTAATTGAACAGCCTAGTGTAAAAGGTGGGACCCTTACACCTACGCATATTAACCAACAAATGATTTTTGTTCATAAGTTGTTTGATATTGCTATTTCGAAAGGATTTAGACAAGATAATCCATGTGATGCTATTCGGAAGCTTCCAGAAAAGCATAAAGAAATGTCTTATTATACTCCTGAACAATTCAAGAAGTTTGAATCTTATTTTGAAGAAAGTGAGTATCCTTTTAAACTTCTGTATCGTGTACTCATGTTTACGGGAATTCGTATGGGGGAGGCACTTGCCTTAACTTGGAGAGATGTTTTTCTTGACGAGGGATATATTAAAATCCGTAAGTCAGCCTATTATCGCAATGGGAAAACACATATTGGATCTGTAAAGACAACTCAATCAAATAGAGAAATTTACATCCATAAAGCTTTTGTGGATGAGTTGAAAACCTGGAAGTCTGTACAAAGTCAGAGACTATCTAAGCTAACTGATTCAACAGATGATTTGCAGATTTTCCAATTTTCAGGGGAACCTATGACTGCTCCGAATGTCTCTAACTTTAGAGCGGCATTCAAGAAAAGATTGCCAGAAGATTTCAAATTGATCCGAAACCATGATTTTAGGCATTCGCATGTAGCCTTTTTGATAAATCAGGGATTGAGGAGAGGAGAAGGAAAGGATTATATCTTTTTCACACTGATGAAACGACTAGGACATAGTTCTATCAATACAACAATAAATATCTACTCACATTTGTTCCCATCACAACAAAAAGAGGTCGCTAACGCATTTGACGATTTTTAGAAAAATGGGCAGAAGTGGGCAGTGAAAATTAAGCAATAGGGTCTAAACCCTTGATACGAAAGGAATCTAGAAAACATTATGATGAATATGCAAAATATGATGAAGCAAGCTCAAAAATTGCAAAAGCAAATGGAGCAAAGCCAAGCAGAATTAGCTGCAACTCAATTTGTAGGGAAATCTGCTCAGGACTTGGTTGTTGCAACCCTGACAGGCGATAAGAAGGTCGTTTCCATCGATTTCAACGCCGCAGTGGTTGACCCAGAAGATACAGAAACGCTTTCTGATATGACGGTGCAAGCCATCAATGCCGCCATTGAAGAAATTGATGCGGCAACTAAGAAAAAACTCGGTGCGTTCGCAGGGAAATTGCCATTTTAAGCAAAGTAAGTTTCATCAACTCAAAAGAGGCTCAGTTTTGAGCCTCTTTCAGATTGAAGACAAAGTCATATTAAAAACTTTCCTTAGGTGAGTACGGACGTCAGCGAACTTCTTCGAAGTTCCAAGACTAATTATTGAGCCTAAGGTCTCAATAATTCCGAGTGCCTGAAACGTTATTGTTTCAGGCACTTTTCTCACGGCGGAAAGTTTTAGTATTTTCTTTCTTTGAAACACTAACGATATATTTTTAGGTTTATGTCAGCAATTTTATTCTTTTCTTAGTTCAATGACTTGATCGTATCGACTTTCATCATCAATATGGTGAGCGATTTCTAACACCATCATCGGTAGTGAGAAAATCAAGTCTCGAACCATTTGACTATTTTCTACGTCAAGAGCTGCAGTTACCTCATCTGCTAATAAAATATCCTTTTTACGAAGTAGGAAGCGGGCTAGTTCAATCCGGACACGTTGTCCGCCTGAAATATTTTCTCCATTATTAGTGATTACAAAATCAAGTCCATCAGTTAGTTCATGGTCGAGTTTGACCTGTCTTAAAACAGTCTCTAATTCTTGATCTGAAAACTCTTGTCCCAAACTAAGATTGTAGCGAACAGTATCATTAAAGAGGAAAGGATGCTGGCTGATAATGCCTACCTGACGAACAAAGTGACTTGTTTTAACTCCATCCCTTGTACGACAAGTAATCGTTCCGGCATCCGGCTTTTCTTCTCCTGTGATCATTCGAAAGAGGGTTGATTTCCCACAGCCACTTGGCCCTTTGATGAGGACTTTTTCCCCTTGTCGAATGGCTAGATTAAGATCGCGAATAATCTCTCGACCATTATAAGATTTACTTAAATGAGAAATTTCTAGTTCTTCTACTTGAGAGATCGAATGATTGTCCGATTCACTATCATCTGCTCGATTTAAAATTCCGAAAATCTTTTCTGCCGTTGTTTTGGCTCCTTGTACTTCAACCACATCATACATGATATTTTGGATAGGCCCTACCAGTTGACCAGCAGCAATATACATAGCAACCAGGCTAGCCACTGAAACATGATGACCCTGCATAGCAAGGAAGAACCCTAATACCAAGGGGAGTACTTGGCTCAGAAAGACCATAAAACCATTACAAAAGAAAACAATATTATGGGTAAAAACAAACTTTTGAATGGCTCGTTGATAACGAAGGTTGATATTCCAGACGCGCTGAGAGTTTTCAGGCAAGGCTTGATTCATCCGCAAGGTTTGAGCCCCTCGAATACTATCAGAGATTTGGTTATGAACGGCTGTTCTTCCCTGAGACATTTCATCCCCTGAATTCTTTAGCTTATTATTCATCAAGAATTGTGGAATGGGACGTAAGATTGTGAAGAAAACAAAGATAGAACCCAATAAAACATTTTGGGCAATGATATAGATTGCCGTAATCAGTGCCCCAAATCCCCAACATGAAATAGACATATAGCGTTCAAAAAAGTTATCTCCTAGAAATTCCATATCCTGTGTTAGCATGGTAATCTTTTCATCTTCACTATATTCCCTGTCTTCCATTAACTTCTGAAAAAGTGCCGTTCGGATATTCATGTGAATTTCACGTCGAAAGACATTATTTGCATGATTACAAAATAACATTAGACTATACAAAGCGAAATAGACAGAAAAACCAAAGAGAGCAAATTTCCAAATAGAGGAATAGGTAAGGTTATTTTGATCTATCGATAATGCTTTGGCGACAACCAAAGGTTGCCCTAATGCGAGACCCCCATTTGCCAGTGCTCCAATAATGGTTAGGTATTTTGTTTTTTTATCAAGATATTTAAAGATATTAATCATAAATCTCTCCTAGAAAATAGAACCCTATGATTGAGAAATATCAGATGTAATCATTAAATCTTATTACATATTATTCTTTGTGATATATTTTACATGCTCATTATACATCTAAGAATAAGTCTGGTCAATGAATATTCAAAAAATTAGAAATGATTAAATCTTTAATAACTAATATTTTAAGATAAGCCTTTGAAAATGCTCTATTTGTCTGTCGGATGAAAATTTACTTTAGTCAATCTTTACAGAAATGAAATAAAAAGAACCCCCAAAGAAAGATATGAAAACATCTAACTCTAGGAGTACTGCTCAGTTTTGAGCTTTTTTTATTCATCAAAAAATCCGGATAAGTCCAAGCCTCCTAAGGGGTTGGTGGAGAAGTTCTCTTGTTCTTCAAGGAGGGTGCGGCCTTGATCAAATTCGAGGAATTGTTCGTAGACAAGAGCTGTCATGCGGGCGTCTTCTAAGCTATCGTGTGATTTTCCTGCTACCCCCAAAAATTCTGCAACGGTGTGGAGTTGGAGATTTTTAATGCCGTGGAGGTCAGATGGACGACGTTCGAAAGCCTCGTCAAAGACATCGACAGCGTACTGGTCTTCTAGATCCAAGCCATTTTCAAGTAGGATGGGTAGGTCGCTCTTTTTGGCATTGTATCCGATCAAGGGCCGGTCTCCTACAAAGGCCTTGAATTCACTGAGGACCTGCTCGAGTTGAGGGGCATTTTGGATCTTGTCCTGGGTAATGCCAGTCAAGCCGTTAATAAAGCTTTTTAGGGGCTTATCGGTGTAGACGTAGGAGTCGTAGTGATCGACTTCTTTACCGTCCGTAAAACGCACGGCAGACACCTGGATAATCTGATAGGCCCCTTCGTATTGGTTAAATTCGAGATCGAAGGCGATATAATCTTCTAATGCTTTCATGGGAAATCTCCTGTGGTAGAAAAGAAAAGGGACTGGTAGGATCCAGCCCCGGATTATCGACGGAAAACGCGTGCCCAGAAACCTTTGCTTTCTTGCTCTTGAACTTTTTCGTTGGCTTGTTCGAGTTCAAGTTTCAAGGTATCGCGGTCGTTCATTGCTTGTAAAGTCAATTGTTGTTGTTGGTCCAATTGCTTGTCTTTTTCAGCAATTTGAACGTCTTTCACGCGCAACTGTTCATCTTTCTTAGCGAGTTGCTCGTCTTTGGCTTTGAGTTGCTCGTAGAGACGGACGATTTCAGCATTTTTTTCATCTACCAAAATTTCCATCAATTCGCGTTGCTTCACATCATCGCTGACTGGCTCATCTTCAAAAATAGTTTTTTTGTAGATTTCTTCGAGCTTGATCAAGCCACTACGGGTTACAACGGTAACCCCTTTTTCGTTTTTTTGGGTATCTTCTGGAGCCAGCGCCTTGACACGGTTATTGACCGCCTGGCGGCTGACTCCTAAAATTTCAGCAATTTCGCTGACAGTTTTTTCAATCGCCATAACTTCCTCTAATATCTTTTTCTATGAAATACTCTATTAGATAGTAACATAAGTAGGCTAAGCTGTCAAATGAAGCAAAGAAAGGATAAGCCTTGATACCACGATTAGTGGGCCTCTGTCATTTCAGGAAGATGGAGGCTTGATTGTGCTAAGTCAATGGTGAGTTGGTAATCGGTTTGATCACGCACAGTGATTTCAAAGTCCGTCGTGTAAAGGACCAAGCGAAGAGTTGCCCCTTTTTCGAGCTTGTAGATGGTTGGTTGGAGATCAAAGTCAAATTCCATCCACTCGCCTGGTGTTACGGCCTCAACCTCTAAGAGGTCATGCCGATTTTGGAGGTTGAGATAACCTTTCGAAATCACTCGTTGGCCCGCCTCCTTGAATGGCAACTCGGTCAAGTTGTCTAGCATGTGGTAGCGACCGTTATCCAGCGTACGGACCGATAAGACTGCAGGATAGGGTTGGAGGTATTTCTTGCTTCCAAGCTCTAAGAGTTGGGCTGAGAGAAGGCCTTTATTGGTGCTGGAGCGAAGTCGTAGGTGAAGGCGAGCTTTCCCGTTGAGGTGCAGGTCTTCTTCGATTGGAAGATCGATCGTCACCTGTTGGGCCTTGTCTTGGTAAAGATCGCTTAAGAAGGTCGGATAAGCCTTGCCATAGCGCTCGTAATCTTCCGTTGCATAGCGGTTTTGGATGACTTTTTCACCATCTCCGAGTAGGAAGGTCCGCTGACTTGTTTGATTGCCAAAATCATCCAAGGAAGTCCAACTTTGTTCTCCTGTATTGTCCTGCCAAATGACTGTTGGCAACTCATAGCTTGAAGCATAGCCCAGCAATTTTTTAGAGAGAAGGGCGTTCATGCTTTCGCGGAAGTCAATGGATTGCCAGTTGTTGAGGTAGACATGGGCACCATTGTGGTAGAAGAGGTGTTTCTTGATGCTTGCTGGAAGGGCTTGGAACATGTTAAAGACGTGAAGCGGCTTAACGTTCCAGTCTTGGGAACCATGGGTAAAGACCACCTCTGCCTTGACCTGATTTGCGTTTAAGAGATAATTCCGATCGTGCCAGAATTGGTTGTAGTCTCCAGAAGCTCGGTCCAGCTCTTTTTTCACGATGTCTAGATCGGCTTGGTGGGCCGCATTGTGGTGTAAATAATCCCCACCTAAAAGGTTGCGTGAATAGGTCAATTCTGCAAGGGAATCAAAGTCTTCGCCTGGATAGCCACCAGGACTTGTGACGAGACCATTTTCGCGGTAGTAGTTGTACCAAGAAGAGATCCCTGCTTCTGCAATGATGACTTCTAGGCCGTCCACACCTGTGGTCGCAAGACCGTTAGACATTGTTCCAAGGTAGGAGATCCCGGTGGTTGCGACCTTTCCATTAGACCAATCAGCTTTGACTTGACGTTTGCGTGTATGATCTGTAAAGGCCCGGCAACGGCCATTGAGCCAGTCGATAACGTTCTTGTAGGCTTCGATTTGTTGGTAATTTCCATTGGTCATCAAGCCTTGCGAATCTTTTGTTCCCACTCCAGATACGTAGAGATTAGCGTATCCGCGTGGAAGCAGGTAGTCGTTGAGGGTATAGCTAGAGTTGATATGGGTTAGGAGCTCTTCGGCTTCCTCCACCTCTTCAGCTTGACCGACAGGTTCGACTACTGTTAATTGAGGTTCTACTAGCTGAATGGTATGAGGTTCTTTGACCTCGAGGTCGACATTCATATTGTAGAGGGCCTTGTCGCTGGCCTTGTCGTTAGTCCCTTGGTGGTAAGGGCTAGCGGTCATTACAGCTGGAATCTTGCCTTCATAGCGAGGACGGATGATGCTGACCTTGACCAAGTCTGGCAGACCATCCTGGTCGGTATCGACCCGACTTTCGACATAAACGACCTCACGGATAGCATCATGGCTCGTAAAGGTTGCGAGACTCTTGCCATTAAAATAGTGATACTGGTTGGTCTCAGGAATCAAACCATCGCTGACCAACTGATCGATCAAGGTATTGCCTCGTTTGGTGCGAGTGTTCAGGAGTTGGTAGAGGTTTTCTAGGAGAGAGCCATATGTGATGGGAAAAGCCGTCTCCTTGCAAAAGGCTTCACTATCATCAAAGTCCACAAAAAAGCTAAAGCCTAGTAATTGAAAGGCAACTGTATAAAAAACATCTGCTGTTAAGGGTTTTTCAGAGTTGAAAAAGGCTAGCAAATCGATTTCTTTATCTGCCACAAGAGTCGATAAGGCATAGTCTGTGTCCTTATATTGGAAAGAAACTTGGCGGACAAAGGCTTCCAACATTTTTTTCGGATCGCTTTCTTCTTGGAAGCTAAAGCCCAAAAGAGCCAACTCTTCCTTCATCGTGTCATTAGCTGTAGGAATATAGCTAAATTGATTAAATTTCATGGTGGATTCTCCTATCTTGTTCACATCTCGAATTGAGTGAGCAGTCGCATCAGCGCTGTCATCGTTCCAATTTCTATTATACTGAATCAAAAAGGGATTGTCTAAAGAAAATAGGGAAAGCGTTTGTCGATAGAGTTTTTCATAAATCTGCGCAAAATTTCTTGTAAAAAGCCAGAAAATCTTTTACAATAAAAAGTGCTTGGAGGAAAGTATGACAGCAAATCAGATCGTAAGAGTGATCCCAGTCTTGAAAGTGAATAACCGAAATGTCAATCAACGCTTTTATGAAGAGACATTGGGAATGAAAGTATTAGTGGAAGAAGGAGCTCTCCTATCTTTAGGAGATGCCTCAAAAGTAGAAAAAATCGTCTTAGAAGAGTCACCGAGTATGCGTTCGCGTAAGGTCGAAGGTCCAAAGAAATTGGGTCGCATCGTGGTGAAAGTGGCACAAGCTCAAGAAATTGATTATTTGTTGGCCCGCCAGCCAGAAACAACTGCCCTTTACCAAGGAGCTAATGGTCGCGCCTTTGAAGTTGTGTCTCCTCAAGGAGATACCATTTTCGTGCATGCTGAAGAAAATCTTGAAAGCCTAGAACCTTTGGAGAAAGCGCCTCTTGTAGAAGCTCCCGAAGATTTCAAAGGTTTGACGAACTTTGATGTGGACTTTCTTGAGGTCAACGTGGCTGATCTTGCTGAGTCTGAGAAGTTCTATAGCAACTTGCCAGCTCTTGCCCGCTTTATCCATTTACAAGAAGCCCAAGGAGAAGATCTCCAGGTGGAGAACAAGGTGACTTGGGATTTGAGCATGATCAAGGTCGAATTGGCATCTTTTGATGTGGAAGACTTGAAAGAACGCTTGGGAGAAGCTGTCGATTTTGTGCACCGTAAGGGAACTTTCTTGATTTCCAAGGATCCAAGTCAGATCGAACTCTGGTTTGAAGCCAATCAAGATCAGGTCCATATTTCTTATGAAGAATAAGAATGGAGTGATGAGCGTGAATACAATCATCGAAAAAATTACCGAACAAATCCAAGAAGGCATCTATCCAGGTGCCTCTCTTGCGCTTTACCGCGATGGTCAGTGGAGTGAGCACTATCTGGGACTAGCGGATCCTGAAAAAGGAGAGCCAGTAGTAGCTGACCTGGTCTATGATTTGGCTAGTGTCAGTAAGGTCGTCGGAGTCGCTACCATTTGTGCTTTTTTGTATGCGAAAGGGGAGCTTGCGCTTGATCACCCCTTTAAAGAGCTTTACCCACGTTTTGCTCATGAAAAGACGACCATCCGGGAACTCTTGACCCATACTTCTGGGCTGGATCCTTTTATCCCCAACCGGGATCAATTGGATGCGAGACAGTTGAAAACAGCTCTTGAAAATTTGCAGTTAAAAGAAGACAAGAGTTTTCATTACACCGATGTCAATTTTCTTCTGCTGGGCTTTTGGTTAGAAGACAGGTTTCACCAGCCCTTGGATCGTTTATTTGAAGAGCTGATCTTTACACCTTGGAAGATGACAGAGACACGGTTTGGACCGGTCGAAAAGGCGGTGCCAACGGTCCGTGGCCTTGCTTCTGGAAGTGTTCATGATCCCAAAGCGAGAGTATTGGGCTGTCATGCGGGAAGTGCTGGTCTTTTTTCAACTGTTGCTGATCTAGAGCGCTTCTTAGAGCATTATCTGAAGGATGATTTTGCGCGTGACTTGTCTCAGAATTTTGCGCGTGAAGAGGGCAAGACCCGCGCTCTCGGATGGAATCTAGAGGGGGACTGGTTGGATCATACGGGCTATACAGGAACCTTCATCATGTATAATCGCAAGAGGCAGGAAGCTGTGATCTTTTTGTCCAACCGGACCTATGAGAAGGACGAACGGACCCAATGGATCTTGGATCGCAATTCTTTGATGGACCTGATCAAACAAGAATGTGAAAAATAGAAATGGAAGGCTAGGATGATGGATCCTAGCCTTTTGCTATCTGTCAGATAGAACTCAACTCCGTCTTAGGTTGGATTTCCTTCAAAAGCATCGCTTTTTTGGCTGATTTATATTAAAATAGTAATGACCTTAATAGAGCGAGATGAATATGAACAAAGAGATAGGCGTCGGAAGGGCGCATAGTAAAATTATCTTAATTGGAGAGCATGCGGTGGTCTATGGTTATCCGGCTATTGCCTTGCCACTCCATCATATCGAAGTGATCTGCCAGATCGTCCCGGCAGATCGTCCATGGATTTTGTTTGAAGATGACACCTTGTCCATGGCAGTTTTTGCGTCTCTTGAGCACCTCGGGATTAAAGAGGCCCGGATTCGCTGTCGCATTCAGTCCATGGTACCGGAAAAACGGGGGATGGGATCGTCTGCAGCAGTGAGTATCGCAGCTATTCGTGCCGTTTTTGACTATTATCAAGAGGAGCTGGATGATGAGACCTTAGAAATCCTGGTCAACCGAGCAGAAACCATTGCCCATATGAATCCAAGTGGGCTCGATGCCAAGACTTGTTTGAGCGATCAAGCCATTAAATTCATCCGGAATGTAGGCTTTTACCCGCTGGAGCTGGGAATAAAAGCGAGCTTGGTGATTGCAGATACAGGGATTCATGGCAATACCCGTGAGGCGATCCAAAAGGTGGAAGCCAAAGGGCAGGAAGTTTTGTCCCATTTCCATGAGATTGGTCAGTTGACCCAGCAGGTGGAAGAGGCTCTAAAAATGAATGATCTAATGAGCCTAGGAAAGGCTCTGACTACTTGTCATGACCACTTGAGAGCCGTCGGTGTCAGCTGTGTTGAAGCAGACCATTTGGTCGCTGTTGCCCTTGAAAACGGGGCCTTAGGCGCTAAAATGAGCGGGGGTGGTCTTGGAGGCTGTGTGATTGCCCTCGTCAAGGATTCTCGTGAAGCAGCAACCATTGCCCATGCATTAGAAAAAGAAGGAGCGCACCATACATGGATCGAAAACCTGTAAAGGCTAAGTCCTATGCCAATATCGCGATTATCAAATACTGGGGAAAAGAAGATGCCAAACAGATGGTCCCTTCGACCAGTTCGATTTCGTTGACCTTAGAGAATATGTATACAGAGACGAGTCTCTCTCCCTTACCAGCAGATGCGACTGCGCATGAATTTTACATCGATGGGGAATTCCAAAATCCAGCTGAGCAAGCCAAAATTGGAGCTGTGATTGATGGCTTGAAGCCAGCAGATGAAGTAGGATTTGTTCGGGTGGATACCAGCAACAACATGCCAACCGCAGCAGGCTTGTCCTCTAGCTCGAGCGGGCTCTCTGCTCTCGTTAAGGCTTGCAATCGGTATTATGATTTGGGCTTGAGCCAGGAGGAATTAGCTCAAAAAGCCAAGTTTGCTTCGGGCTCTTCTTCACGGTCTTTCTTTGGACCCTTAGCAGCCTGGGACAAAGAAAGTGGAGAAATTTATAAGGTCCAAACAGACCTGAAACTCGCGATGATCATGCTGGTCCTCAATGACAAGCAAAAGCCCGTTTCCAGCCGGGAAGGGATGAAACGCTGCATGGAGACCTCGACTAATTTCAAAGAATGGATCGAAGAGTCTCGACAAGATTACAAGGATATGCTGGACTATCTAGCTGCCAATAATTTTGAACAGGTCGGTCAGCTGACAGAGCGCAATGCCCTTGCTATGCATGCGACGACTAGAACAGCCACTCCAGCCTTTAGCTACTTGACAGAAGAGAGCCACAAGGCTATGGACTTTGTCCGTGAGCTTCGCGCTGTAGGCCATGCTTGTTACTTTACCATGGATGCAGGGCCAAATGTTAAGGTTCTCTGTTTAGAAGAAGACTTGGATCAGCTGGTGCCTTTATTTGACGCCCGCTATCGGACCATCGTATCTAAGACAAAGGACCCTCAAGATGAAGACTAAGTATCAGGTACAGACTGGAGGCAAGCTCTATTTAGCTGGAGAATACGCGGTGCTAACACCTGGTTATGGAGCTGTGATTCAGTTTATCCCTATTTATCTGTCAGCTACCATCCAAGAATCTAGAAGCTATCAGCTAGCCTCAGATCTCTTTGGTTACCAGGTGGATTTGACCCCAAATAAGGACTACGCCTTGATTCAAGAGACCATTCAGCTCATGGAAGAGTGGCTGAAAGATCAGGGGATATCCCCTAAACCGTTTGATCTTCACCTAAGAGGGACGTTAGGCGAAGAGGGGAAAAAGTATGGGATTGGTTCCAGCGGAAGTGTGGTCTTGCTCGTGATCAAGGCCATGGCTGCTCTGTATGAACTAGACCTACATCCGGACCTGCTCTTTCGACTAGCAGCAATCGTCTTGGTGCAAAGAGGGGACAATGGTTCCATGGGCGATTTAGCTTGTATCGCCTTCGAGGACTTGATTTATTACCAATCCTTTGATCGGGCTTGGTTGCATGAAGTCTTGACTTCTCTGCCTCTTTCACAAGTTTTAGACCTGGATTGGGACTACCAGATCTGCTCGATCCAGCCAGCCATCTCTTATGATTTTCTGGTTGGTTGGACCAAGGAACCAGCGATTTCAAGTGATTTGATCCGCCAGGTCAAGGGAGCGATCAAGGAAGATTTTCTTCAGGAGAGTCAGAGTGCAGTGAAGAATCTTGAAAAAGGCCTCCGTGAAGGGAACCAAAAGGAAATCGAGACCAGTATCAAACGTGCGGATAAGAATCTAAAGTCTTTGAACCCTTTGATCTATACCCCAGCTCTAAAAGTTCTGCAAGAAGCGACAGAGGGACTTTCTGCCTGTGCCAAATCTAGTGGTGCCGGAGGAGGCGACTGTGGAATCGCCCTTAGTTTTGACCCAGTTGAGACTCAGACCTTGATAGAGCGCTGGAAGGAAAAGAATATTGAAGTCATTTACCAAGAAAGGATGGGAGATTCGTGAGCGAAAATCGAAAAGACCAGCATATTCGCTATGCCTTAGAGCAAAGCTCCTGCTATAATAGCTTTGATGAAATCGAGCTGATTCACCGATCCCTCCCCCTTGTGGATCTAGCGGAGATTGATCTAACAACCCATTTCGCAGGGCGTGATTGGGAGGTCCCTTTTTATATCAATGCCATGACAGGCGGGAGTAAACGGGCCAAAGAGATCAATCAAAAGTTGGCAGCAGTAGCCGAAGCCTGTGGGATTCTCTTTGTTACTGGCTCTTACAGTGCAGGGCTGAAGGATCCGAACGATCAATCGTATGCGGTCAAAAAAGACCATCCTCATCTTCTTTTAGCAGCCAACATTGGCATCGATAAAGAGCCAGATCTGGGCTTGCGAACAGTGGAAGAGCTACAACCTCTCTTTCTTCAAGTCCATGTGAATCTGATGCAAGAGTTGCTCATGCCCGAAGGGGAGCGGATTTTCCACACTTGGAAAGACCATCTAAAGAACTATGGGCAGGGCTTTCCTGTACCTGTAGTCCTGAAGGAAGTTGGCTTTGGTATGGATCCCAAAACAGTTCAGGCAGCGTTAGAAGCTGGGATCAAAACCGTCGATATTTCTGGTCGTGGTGGCACTAGTTTTGCCTATATTGAGAATCGTCGTGGTGGCAATCGTGCTTATCTGGATGATTGGGGACAATCAACTGCGCAGTGTCTCTTACAGTTACAGGATCAGATGGATCAGGTTGAGATCCTCGCAAGCGGGGGCATCCGTCATCCCCTTGATATGGTCAAGGCCTTAGTCCTTGGAGCGCGTGGCGTAGGACTATCCCGCGTTTTTCTTGAGATGGTAGAGACTAAGAGCGTTGAAGAAGTGATCGCCCTTGTCCAAGGATGGAAAGAAGATCTCAGATTGCTCCTTTGTGCGCTCGGTTGTCAGAACCTGAAAGAGCTCCGTGAAGTCGACTATCTCCTCTATGGAAAGTTGTGGCAAGCTCAGCAACAGAAAAAATGAAGAAAAATCATTTTAGAAACTTTCCTTAGGTGAGTACGGACGTCAGCGAACTTCTACGAAGTTCCATGACTTAGTTTTGAACCTAAGGTTTCAAAACTCCCGAGTGCCTGAAACAAAAACGTTTCAGGCACTTTTCTCACGGCGGAAAGTTTTCGTATATTATGATTCATTTTGAAAATCAGAACTCTTTTATAGTTCTTTGAAGAATCACTTAACTTATTTTACTTAAAAATTAGTTCCTATTCGTTTAGGATTGACAAAATAAGCCAATTTTTTCTTTTTTTTGAAAAAGTGTTCTCCTCAAAAATTCTGATAGTTTACGAATCGTTTACGGTTGCTGGAATCGCTTGCAAAATAGGCTTGTAAAAGAGTATACTAAATAAGGAAAAACATTTTTAAAAAGGAGTTTAGGATGAAGAAGCACTATTTTCGATCAGCTGTAGCAGCCTTGCTTCCGCTTTTGTTGATTGCTCAACCTGTTGAGGCTTGTACAGGGTTCATCATTGGGAAGAAACTGACGGCCGATGGCTCGACCTTGGTAGGGCGTACCGAAGATTTAGAGCCCAACCATAATAAAAATTTTGTGGTCAGAGAGCGTGTCTACAATAAAAAAGGAGCCATCTTTGAGGATGCTGCCAATGGTTTTCAATATCCCTTGCCAGAGATTAGCTATAAGTATACAGCGGTTCCAGATGTCACCCCTGATCAGGGAATTTTTGACGAAGCAGGATTCAACGAATATGGGGTTTCCATTTCAGCCACTGTATCTGCTTCAGCAAATGACAAGATCCAAAAAGTGGATCCCTATGTCAAGGATGGCCTCGCAGAATCGGGCTTGACCAGTATTGTTCTCCCTAGTGTGAAAACCGCAAGAGAAGGGGTTGAACTCATTGCTAAAATCGTCGAAGAAAAAGGCGCTGCAGAAGGAAATATTGTGACCATTGCCGATAAAGAAGGCGTCTGGTATATGGAAATCCTATCTGGCCATCAATATGCGGCCATTCTCTTTCCAGAAGATCGCTTTGCAGTCTTTCCAAATACTTTCTTCTTAGGTCATGTTGATTTATCGGATACAGAGCGTACGATTGCCTCAAAAGATCTTGAAAAAGTCGCCAAGGACGCAAATAGCTATAAGGAAGTGGATGGAAAATTCCATGTTTCTCAATCCTATAATCCGCCTTTGCAAGAAGCGGATCGCTCTCGGGTTTGGTCGGGGATCAAATCTCTAGACCCAAGCTCTCCTGTTAAATATGACGATGCGTCCTTTGACCTTCTTCATACAACCGATCGGAAATTAACTCTCCGCGATGCCATGAATCTCCAACGCAATCGTTTGGAAGGAACCAAATACAAACCACAGGATCAAATGGAGCTGGATGGAAAAGGCATCCCGAAAAAAGGAGAGTTTGATGCTGTTTATAAATACCCCATCTCCAATCCAAATGTCATGGAGGCCCATATTTTCCAACTGAAAGACGAGGTCCCAGCAAGTGCGGGTGGAGGCACCATGTGGCTGTCGATGGGTAGTCCGCGGAATGCTCCTTACCTACCGTACTATGGCAATATTCTCAACACCTATCAAGCCTACCAAGAATTAGGGGATCATTACAATGACCGCTCCTGGTATTGGACCATTTCAAGAATCAATGACCTTGTAGCCAAGTATCCTGATTTATTCGAAGATGGGGCGATTCGTACTGAAATGGAACGATTGGAATCTCAGTGGATGGTTGAACAAGATCTGAGTGATCAGGAACAAATTGCCCTTGCTTCTCAGCCTGAAGAAGCGAGTAAGAAGGCAACAGAGGAAGGAATAGCGAGAGCTGAGAAAACCTTCGAACGCTTGCAAGAAATTAGAAAAGAAGCAGAACAAAAGGTAGCAGATGAACACGGAAAAAGTGCTCTGCAAGATCTAGATGACGAAGAAGATGCTGCTTATGAAGAGAAAATTGATCTCGTTGATTTTGACTATGATTACATTTTAGCAGCAGGCTTGTTCGGAGCAACCCTTCTAGCGATTGTGATCTACCTCATTCGCTCAAAGAAACAAAAGGGAGGAAAACAAGATGACTAAAATTCAAAGAGCCTCGATCTATCTCTTTCTACTATTTGCAGGAATTGGCTTGGAGTTTGAACTCGGTCATCTTTCTCAACAAGAATTTAGCCAGTCTGCAGGCAGAGACTTGGTCTTGAACTTGTCTGTTTTAGCTGCTATTATTATCCCACTCTATCTCTTTTCAAAACGATTGGCCAAGCAGTTGACTGTCCCAACATATCTCTTATGGATTGCCATGTTTGGAGGAGCCTTCGTAGCAGGCTGGTTGAGCTTTTCAGGCAATAGCTTGATTGATATTATAAATAGCCATGTGATCAAGGATGCCACTGTCTTTAACAAGTGGACCGATGCTTTGACGGCCCCATTTTCAGAGGAATTCTTTAAGGCTCTGGTTGCCTTTTGGGTTGTCTTGATGGTTGGCAAGAAAGATCTAAAAGCGATTCTAATTGCAGGCTTGGGCTCTGGCTTTGGTTTTCAAATCATTGAGGATTTAGGATACGTTGCCCGCCAAACCAAAACCAGCCAATTAGCCGCGGTTACTGAGGCTATTAACCGGATCTCTGGTGGATTAGCTTCACACGCCCTCTATACGGCTGTTGTATCCGTTGGTGTCTTCCTCTTGTTGTCTCAAGTAACCCAGCAAAAGGAAAAACTCTTTGGGCTCTGGTGTGTTGTCTCGACAGTAGCCAATCACTTCTTATGGAACTCTCCGTTTTATGAAACAGACCATCGGATTAATCTTCTCGTCGGACTGCTCTTTGCCGTCCAAGTAGGGACCTTTATCGAAGTGGTGCTCTATACCAAGAAACATCCCGAGTTGCCATTTTTAAAACAATAAGAAAAATTTTTCAAAAACAAAAGAACTAAGACGTGGGTCTTAGTTCTTTATTTTCTCAATTCTTGTAAGAGTGTTTGTGCCTTCTCTAAGTTAAAGGGTTTGTTTTCAAGGAGTTGGCTGACCAATCGGGGAACTTCCTCTTCCTTAGCACCTGCTAGAAGGGCTAGGGAGCGTGCTTGGAGTTTCATATGTCCTGCTTGGATTCCTGTGGTGACAAGGGCTTTGAGGGCTGCGAAATTCTGCGCCAAACCGAGCGAAGCGATGATACCTGCTAATTCAATAGCAGAAGGTTCTCCTAGCAAACGGTGGCTGACTTGAACCGTTGGGTTGAGGCCGATAGAGCCCCCTTTTGTCGCAACTGGCATTGGCAGGGTGATCTCCCCATAGAGTTTTTTCTCTTCTGGCTGACTTGTCCAGTGGCTCAAGCCCTTGTATGAACCACTTTGTGCAGCATAGGCATGGGCTCCTGCTTCGATGGCCCGCCAGTCATTGCCTGTCGCAAGGACCAGGGCATCGATCCCGTTAAAAATTCCCTTGTTATGTGTGGCTGCACGGTAAGGATCCGCTTGAGCCAGTTGGCTAGCTAGCTCCATCCGGTGGGCAATCTCAATGGCTTCCTCAGGATTTCGACTCAGTGCTTTAAAATCGATCGCACACCGTGCACTCACCAAAGAGCGAGTGGCCAAGTTGGATAAAATTGCCATCAAGGCCTGACCACCAGAGAGTTCCTGGATGCGATCAGTCAGAGCTTCCAGCATCGTGTTGAGCATATTGGCTCCCATGGCTTCTTTAGGATCGACAGCCAAGTAGACAATAAGAAAGTCTCCCTTGTTTTCGACCCAAAGATCTCTCGCTCCACCTCCACGCTTAACGATAGAAGGATAGGCTTCATTAGCCAGCTGAAGAAGGCTTTCCCTGTCATCTAGGATGCGTTTGCTCGCAATTTCCCAATCCTTAACATCCGTCAGAGCAATCTCACCGATCATTTGGCGCTGGTGCACCTGGGTGGTGAAACCGCCCGAACGTTGGATGAGCTTGGCTGCAAAGCTGGCAGCCGCGACCACGGATGGTTCTTCTGTGACCATGGGAAGGACATAGTCACGACCATTGATCAGGAAATAAGGAGCGAGGCTAAAAGGCAAGTCAAAAGTCGACAAGACATTTTCCGTCAGTTGATCTGCAATAGAAAGGGGGAGTCCCTTTTGTTCTTTTAAGATCTGTGCTTCATCCCAAGTTAAGAGGCCTTCCTTCAGTAAGGCCTCTATGCGTTCTGTGGGAGAAAGTTTTGCAAAACCTGGTAATCGTGCCATTATTTTTCTACTTTCTGGTAAGTGCGTTGGTGTTCCTTGATCTCTGTCAAAGCAAAAGTTTGATGAGTAGCAGGCTCAAACACTTGATTGCCACTAGGATCTAGATCTACTTCCTCATAAAAGAGTCGTTCGTAGTCAGCAACACTAAGAACCGTCCGTTGGTCCAGTTTTTCCATGCGTTTGTGATCTAAGAGTTGCTCAAAACCAGGAACGAGATTGGCACTAAAGATCTCAGAAACCGCTCCACTTCCATAGCTAAAGAGGGCGATTCGGTCTCCAGCTTTGAGTTGGGGGTCATTTTCCAGTAGTGACAGCAAGCCTAGGAAAAGAGATCCAGTGTAGATATTTCCCACGCGTTGGCTGTATAGAATCGATTGATCAAAGTTGTATTGTAATTGATCTTTTTTCTCTTCTGACACTGACTTATCCAGGATTTTTTTCAAGCCCTTGAGAGCTAATTTCGGATAAGGCAAGTGGAAGCAGACGGCCGCAAAGTCTGTCAAGGCAAGGCCAGTCCGTTTCTGGTATTCCGCCCAGGTTGTTTTTAGAGAATCTAGATATTGTTGCGTTGAATAAATCCCATTCACGAAGGGAGTTGTCGCGTAATTTGGACGCCAAAAATCCATGACATCGCGTGTTTGGGCAACATTATCATCGTTAAAAGATAGAATACGAGGATTTTGGCTGATTAGCATGGCAACCGCTCCAGCCCCCTGTGTTGGTTCACCAGGAGTCCCAATTCCGTATTTAGCAATGTCACTGGCAATGACCAAAACCTTACTCTGTGGGAATTTTTCAACATGGAGTTTAGCATAATCCAAAGCAGCAGTTGCAGCATAGCAAGCTTCTTTCATCTCAAAAGAGCGAGCGAAAGGCTGGATGTCTAGTAAGCCATGGACAAACACAGCAGCGGCCTTACTCTGGTCGATTCCAGATTCTGTCGCAAGAATCACCATGTCGATCGCTTCTTTATCTTCGTCTGTTAAAATATCATCTGCTGCAGTAGCAGCCAATGTGACGATGTCTTCTGTGATCGGTGCAACACTTTGTTCTTTTAAGAGAAGACCCTTGCTCAGTTTTTCGGGATCAGTATCACGAGCAGCAGCCAAATCTTCTAAACGCAAGACATAAGGGCTCGTCGCAAAACCAATCTTATCAATCCCAATTGTCATTCTTAACCTCTTTTTTATTTGATATCTACTAGTATATTTCGTTACTATTTTACCATATTTAAGGGTAAAACTCCTTTGAAAAAGCTAGATCAGCAAGGAAATCATTCTCGGGACCGATTTTGCAATGTTTCAAAGAAAAATAGAGAATCTATAAGAAAAAGCCATCCTTAGATGGCTTTTCAACTCTTATCCTTGCTTATTTTTTTTAGGATTACTCATGATTCGTATGAAGAGTTCTTTGCATTTGTCTCTTAGAACTTTTTCGTAGAAGACGATTAAAGCGATGTACACAATCGTAAAGTTCAAGGTCAGATAGAACAAGTCAAATGAATTGCGGGCATAATCAGTTGCTAATAGATAGGAGGAGAGGGTTCCTAGGATCATCCAAGGAAGATACTTGATATACTTGCTTATCATCATACAGCACCTCGCATACTTTAAAGGATTTGTTTTTTCACTTTAATTGTAGTCCTTTTAAGTAAAAATGCAAGCGATTACACTTAGAGAAATTGAAAAACGAATATTATTTTGCATTAGTTTGAATGGAGAAAAACTATTTTAAGATAAGTGAAGCGATTACTTTAGTAACAAAAAAATTTTTTGAGCTAATCATTGTCAATTATGTACTTTATTTAAGCAAACTAATGACAAAATCATCGATTAATCAATTCCTCAATTTCCTTTACCCCTTCAAACTCTCCAACACTTTCGAAAAGTTCTATAGCTCGTTTGAAATGTCTATTGGATAATTCCGTATCTTCCAAGGCTAAATAGATTTCACCTAACCCTCTATAGCTACAAGCTTGAGAAATCACATCATCAGTCTCTAAAGATTGTTCCAGTGACAGATTCATGAATGTAAGAGCTTCATTAAGATTGTTTAATTTCAATCTCAAATAGCCTTGTTCGTAGTTATTCACAGCTTTCTTTAGATTATCATTGGGGAAATGCTCTTCAATTATCTCCTCTTCATTTTCAATGAGTTTTAAAGCCTTATGAAAATTCCCCTGCTCTCTGTAGATCATTGCTAATTGATGTAATCCAATGTGTTCATGTTCTTTATCTTCATTTTGTTGAGCTAATAAAATGTATTTCTCAAAGATATGGGTACACGAGGCATAGTCTTTTTCTGCCAATAATAAATACCCCATCAGATTTAAAAGGCTAAAATCTGTACAGGTATCAATGGAAAAATCTTGTTCAACCAACTTTTTAGCTTCTGATGTTTTTCCCTCCAGAAACAAGTCCCAAGCCACATCAATTTTAGAAACCATCTATTTTCCCCCTTACCTATAAACAACCTTCATAAAATAAAATCACTCAATAAGAATATGCTAAATCCTATCTTTATAAATTTAATCCACTATGCTAAAGTATAGCAAAAAGCCCAAATAACTACTATTTGGGCAAAATGTTACTTAGTTTCTTTTTAAACGAGCAATGAGTAACTTAATAAGATAAGCTAGAACTACAAGTGCTACTACGCGTGATAATAGATAGAAAATAGAATAAACAAAATAGATTTGCATATCTGACACCTCCCAAATAAAAGAGATTAACCATCTTGTCCTCAATATTATTGTACTCCCGTTCAAAAGCGGTGTCAAGAGTTGTGACAAATAGTATCAACATCTAGAATGAAGTTAAAGCCTATAAAAAGCAAAATAAATCAATCTGTTCCATTTTGAAATCCTTTAACGATTGTAAAATATATCCTATTTTAGAAGAGGTACGTATGAAGTTATCAATTTAGATAATGTCAAAGCAAGAGAGAAATATAATTAGTAAACATAAATACAATATTTTTTACATTTTTTATTATACTTTTATTAGTATAATTGGTAAAATCTTAATTAACAAAAATTATGTTTTATCTACTATCCCAATTACCTTACAACACAGGTTGATTGAATAGGATTAGATAACCGAAGTAATGTTGAAACGAATGGAGGGGGCTAATATTAAGAATTTAATAAGTGATCAAATGTCTAATAGACAAATTATCAAAGACTTTATTAGTAGTTTGATTAGTTCTTTAAGTGGAAAAGCTTTTAATTTTGCTTTAGGATTAATGTTACTGGACCAAACAAAATCGGCAATGAGTTTTGGAATCAATATGATCATCTATCCTTTAGTTAGTTTGATTTTCTTGCTTCCAATCGGTAATTTAGTAGACAGATACCGTCATAAAAAGATCTTAATTTATAATTTTATCTTTAGGCTTATAATCTTTCTTCTGTTTTATGCTTTTTATTTTTTAACGAATACATCTACTATCTTATATTTAGTAATTCCGTTTGTCATACTTCACTCTGTCACAGTTAACATCAATGATACTTGTTATTCAGCCTCTATCCACGAGTTAGTAAATGATACAAAAATTCAACGATTAAGCTCTGTTACACAAACCGCCATTGCTATCGCAACCATGCTTTCCCCAGCTATTGGAGTCATTCTTTATAATTGGTTAGGCTTCTCAGGCTTTATTCTTATAGAAATCATTGCAAATATCCTTTCTTTAGGTGTCTTACTTACCATGAAATTCTTCTATGAACACGAAGAGCAAGAAGCTAAGATTAAACAGAATGAAAAGCATCAACACGGGGTCAAAGAAATTATCCAATTCTTAAAAGAAAATCAGATTGTAAAATATATTATTCTCGTTAGTGTTGTACTGAATTTTTTCTATACTTCCATTAGCATTGGAGTGCCATTTGTAGTCAAAGAGCAACTCTTATTAGATAATGCAACAGTAGGTATCCTAGAAACAATGTCTGCAGTTGGAATGTTATTAGCCAGTGTGTCTATGTCACTATTGCCAGACAAAAAAGAAAATAATACACTTCTCTCTAAAAGAATTCGCATTCCACTTTTTCTTCTAACCATCGCAATCGTTGGTTTGGGTATTACATTTGCAATTACTAACACCCAAGTGATTATTTCTTCCGTTGGCGGTTTATTTATGGGAATTATCGCATTCACTCTTGTTATTCTAAATATTGTCGTCATGACCTATCTTCAAAGTAGTATTGAAACAAATTATTTAGGAAGAGTAATGAGTACTTTGTTCACACTAAATACGTCTATCATGCCGATCGGTACCATTGTATTTACTTATCTATTTCAAAAAGAAATAAACGGAGGTCTAATATTCGTATTTGGAGGAGTTTCTCTCCTGATCTATACGATGATAATGTTACCTCGAATCTATAGAATACTCAAAAAAGAACACATTTATTGATATTGAAACAAAAGCAGTATTAAAACGTAAAACGAAAAAGACAAGGATAAAACACCTTGTCTTTTTTTAAATTCTATTACTATTACTGCCTAAAAACATCAGGTAAATTACTATTAATTACCCTGAGGCCATCGTTTATATATTGACCCAAAACGTCAAATCCGTTATAAATTCCGTTATAAATAAAGAGTCCTAAAATTATAGATGAAATAATAATACTTGCACAAATAAAATATGTACGATTTTTTTCATTCATAAGGTCAATCCTCCTTTTTATTTGTATTCGCTTACATTTTATCGTATACTACTAATGTAGTAAAGGAAGAAGGTGTTCTTATGCTAAAAAAATATTTTTCAAAATATAAATGGACTGATTTATTTTGGATTCTATTTGTGATTTTGACATGCATCTATATAGGAAACCGTGATTTGCTTCCTCTTAATCATCAAGAATTTTCTCTTCGTGGTAGTTTCTGGGGATTTGTACTTGCATTATATCACTTACTATTCATTGATAAATTTGTTATCTCTAATCGGAAGTGAAACGATACTAGGTAAAAACTCAATTTCAGGAGAAAATAAAGTAAATCTCCCCACAATAAAACGCATAGTATCAAGGTTTTTCAAAACCTAATATTATGCGTTTTTTGATCCTAAAGACTTTTCCCTATTCTTGTTTATTTTGATGTATAGTCCAGATAAATACAATTCAAATTAGATTACGTCTATCTATTTATTTTATCTTTTATTTGCTTTAATTCCTTTATCTCTTTTAGAATACTAAAAATATAGAAACTAAATAGAACTACACATAAAAAAGATAAAACAAAGAAACCAAACGGAAGTTTTCTTCCCATACCAGCTACTATTCCAAGGGATAAAATACCGGTAGCCATTATGGAAATTATGACGATAAACCACAAGTAAATCATGTAAAACTTATAAAGATAGCAAAAGGACTTATTTTTTTGTTTAGGCTTATCCTTCCATTTTAAATAAAAGAAATAAGGTGTATTAATAATTAAAATAAATAAAAATCTCATCTCTAGCACAACTTTTTACTTTCTATTTTGGATTTCCCACAAGATCTCCCAACTTCCAAATACCAAGCCAAAAAGAAATTGTTAGCATGATAAAGAATGCAAGGAACATATTATCGACTAGATTTTTACTCATCAAGCATAGTTCTCTAGCTATGTAAGGAGACACGGGGAACAAAATGCACTGTATTATAGTAATTATTTTTTTCATGATTCATTAATAATACTGTCACATATGATACAGTATACTCCTTTCTAGGAAGATTTCTTTTTATCCCTATATTTATTATAGGCCTACAGCAATTTAGATTCAATTTTTAATATGTGAAAGTAGTTTCAGAATAATTTACAAAAAAAAATAAAGTACACTTTTTAAAGAATGTACTTTATGCATCTAATTCAGTTAAATCAATGGTTTAGCTTTAGTTTAGTCAATTGTACATAAACTTTTAGTTTTCTTCAAAAAATAAAAATGAGTTCCAATTGTTAAAATGAATCAAGAAAATACAAAAACTTTCCGCCGTGAGAAAAGTGCTAGAAACACGATTGTTTCTAGCACTCGGGAGTTTTGGACCTAAGGAAAGTTTTTAAGAAGACTTTGTCACCAACATGACAAATGCTAGTTGGCATTGGTCATTTTTCTTTTTTGATGGCGTTGGTAAGAATGGTAGAGTTTCAAGACAACGGAGCCGCTAGCCATCCCGATGGAGATCACCAAGGCCAGAATAACCACCAGGGTCACGCTGGTCACTGCTTGGCGATATTGGCCACTGACAAAGAAGGAAGTAGTCCGATAGGAAATATATCCAGGAACCAAGGGTGCGAGAATGGACAACATAAAGACCACAACAGGCGTCTTGAGAATGATACTTAAAATCTGACTGATACAGGAGCCGACAATGGCTGCAATAAAGGTTGCAACGATGACATTGGTAGGCCCTTTCAGGATATAGTAAAGTAGCCAGATGCCCATACCGAGGATTCCTCCAGGAATCAACATGGAGCGTTGCACATTTAGGACGATTAAAAAGGTGATGATGGCAATCAAACTGGCCACCGCTTGGATTAAAAATTCAGTTAGGTTCATGATTTTATTTCATAAGGACGAGGGCAACGGTTGTACCGGCACCAAGTGCAAGAGTAATGAGGAGAGTCTCAAAGAGTTTGCTCATCCCAGAGTTGAGGTGGTAATTCATCAGATCTCGGACGGCATTGGTCATGGCGATTCCAGGAACGAAGGGCATGACACAGCCTGCGATAATGAGATCGGTATTGGAAGGAAAACCACTATAGCGCGTCCAGATATGGGCCAAAAAACCAAAGACAAAGGCGGCCGCAAAGGCAGTGGCAAAAGGAATGCGAACGTATTTCTCAACGACAAGAGAAAAAGCAAAGGCAAAGACAGTCGCAATACCCGCTCCAATCGCATCATAGAAATTTCCTCCAAACATGATGGAGAAGAAAGGCGCACTGAGAGTTGCTGCAATGGTCAACTGGAGATTGGTATAAGGAACTCGCTTCATTTTCAACTCGCTCAGGGCTTGGTAGGCTTGCTCGAGATCGATCTCTCCAGAGACGAGTTGACGAGAGATCTGATTGACATCACAGACCTTTTCGATATTGTAATTGGTCCGCAAGATCCGTTTCATGCGCGTGACATTGGCATTCTCGATTGAAAAGAAAATAGCGACTGGCATCGCTAAAACATTGCAATCGACGATTCCCTGTGAATGGGCGATCCGGATCATGGTATCTTCGACCCGGTGAATCTCAGAACCGCTCTCTATCAGGAGGGTTCCAGCTAACATCAGGACGTCGATCACTTGGTTGATCTGTTTTGACTCTTCCATAATTTCCTTCTTACTAAATAATCTGTTTCTATTATAGCAAAAAAGGACGAGAGACAGAACTAAAATTTGACAATTCTAGTTTGTTTCTTATCCTTTCTGAATTCGTTTAGAATAGCTATTGTTTAGGCTTATCATTCGTTAACTCGGGTGGTGGTGCTGCACGGTGCTATCCTGGACGAGAAGGGTTGCTAAAAAGATCAGTGCAATCAGGATAAAGAGCCAAATAATAGCGAAAATAAATGTTAAAAACATAGGATCACCCCTTCTATCTTATTTACAGCTCTACTATAACACTTGGAGAAAGCGCTGTCAAACTCTATATAGTAGGCTCTTAAACTCTTTCAAAATTCAGAATACTCTTGCGATGGGGATGAAAAAACCAGCCGTTTCCGACTGGTTTTTAAGACCTATTTGAATCTTAGTTCAAGGCATCATCCATTGAAAGAACTTCGTGGAAGACACGTTGTGTCAATTCAGTTTTTTGTTCTGGAGTGAGGTATTTAGTGTTTACACAGTATCCAGAGATACGAACGATAACGTCTTCACCTGACATGATCTTTTCGTAAACATCGTTCAAGTCCATAACGTTCAAGTTACAGTGTTGTCCACCGTTTTCGAAGTATCCATCAAGGATGGTTACCAAGTTATCCACTTGTTCATCACGAGTCTTACCAAGAGCACGTGGAGATACTTGAGTTGTCAATGAGATACCATCAGCTGCATAACCAAAGTCAAGGCTAGCAAGTGAGTTCAAGTTTTGCAACCATCCACCTTTAGCTTTGTTAGATGGGTTAGCCCCTGGTGAGAAGAATTCCAATTTAGACAAGTTCACAGAACCATCTTCGTTGAGGTATACCCCTTTGTGGACTGGTGAGTTACCAGTTTGTTTAGAGTAAGCAACGTTAGAAGTGATAGTCAAAAGTGAAACTGTAGCTTCTGCGTTCTTGTAAAGTTTGTGGCTGCGAAGACGAGTAGTGTAAGCTTCGATCAACCATTCTGCCAATTCGTTAGAACGTGGGTCATCTTCACCCCAACGTGGGTATTCACCGATTGTTTCGTAATCGTAGATGTAACCATCTTCGTCACGGATTGGTTTAACAGTAGCGTATTTGATTGCTGACAAAGTATCAACAGTGTTAGCGAATCCACAGATACCGAATCCCATGTTAGCGCGTTGGTGAGTTGGCAAGAAGGCCATTTGAACAGCTTCGTAGTTGTACTTATCAGTCATGTAGTGGATGATGTTCAAAGCATCTACGTAAGTGTCTGTCAACCAGTCAAGAGATTTTTCGAAGTTTGCTTTAACAGATTCGAATTCAAGAACTTCGTCACGGATTGGATCGATGTCAAATACTTTATAGTCTTTATGAACATCGTCGTAACCACCGTTCAAACCAGTAAGAAGAGCTTTAAGAACGTTAACACGAGCACCGAAGTATTGGATGTTGTGGCGTTGTTCTTCGTTTTCTGGGTCAAGTGGAGATACACAACATGAGATACAGCTCATTTCACCGTATCCGTCTTTCGCCATTGTTGTTACACCTTCGTATTGGATAGAAGAGTGTTTATGGCTCATGTGCATACAGTAGCGACGGAAGTTGTATGGCAATTTGTCAGTCCAAAGAACTGTCAAGTTTGGTTCTGGAGAGTTACCGATGTTGTCCAAAGTGTTCAAGAAACGGTAGTCCATCTTAGTAACACGGTGACGACCGTCGTTACCCATACCAGCCATTGATGTTGTGATGAAGGTTGGGTCACCTGAGTACAATTCGTCGTAAGCTTTTGTACGAGCAAATTTAACAGTACGCAATTTCATAACGAAATCATCAACGAATTCTTGGATTTCTGATTCAGTGTAAGTACCACGAGCCAAGTCACGTTCAGCGTAGATATCCAAAACGATTGGCACACGTCCAAGAGAAGTAGCAGCACCGTTGATCACACGGCAGACAGCCATGAAGGCGATGTTTGTCCATTGGATCGCTTCTTTTGTATCGAAGGCAGGACGACGTACGTCTACACCATAAAGGTCACCCAATTTAACAACTTCTTGAAGTGCTTGGTATTGAAGGTTTACTTCTTCACGAAGACGGATTGATTCTTCATCGATTTCAGTAATAGAGTTCCAGTCGTTTGCTTTTTCAGCCATCAAGTAGTCAGCACCGTAAAGAGCCAAACGAGCATAAACCCCGATGATACGTCCACGAGAGTAAGCGTCTGGAAGACCAGTTACAGTGTGAGCGTGACGAGCGCGACGGATGTTAGAAGTGTAAGCACGGAAGATACCGTCGTTTACAGTTGTAACGTATTTTGTGAAGATTTCATGAACTGCTGGATCTGGTTCGTATCCATTTTCTTTCAAAGTAGTTTCCGCCATACGGATACCACCACGAGGCATGAAGTTCAATTTGAACAACTCATCATTTTGGATACCGAAGATGACTTCGTTTTCTTTGTCGATATATCCAGCTGCGATATCAGCGATAGATGTTGGACGGTTATCGTATGGGAAACGAGTTTCTTCGTAATGAGCTTTTGTTTCTTCAACAATCTTCTTGATGTGAAGAGAACGTTCAGTTGGACCAGCTAGGAAGCTTTCATCTCCATCATAAGGTGTGTAGTTAGCTTGAACGAAGCGAGAAACGCTTGCTTTTTCTTTCCAATCTTCACCTTTGAAGCCTTCCCAGGCTTTGTCAAAAATATCTTGTGCTTCAACGACTGTTTTAACAACCATTTTTATTTTCCTCTATTGTCTTTCTAGCAACTATATCTGTTGCATTTACAATAGTAGTATACCATACAGAAACCGGTTACACAAAGACAAATTGCGAAAAACAACAGATTCTTTTGTAATACAGTTTCAAATCCTCTGCGATACTGTACTATATTTTTGAAAACAAACACAGTTTTTCAACAATTTTCATGTTTTCTGGAGAGCCGATTTTTGCAATTCTGAAATTTTCTTCCTATAATAGAAAGAAAGGAGGGTGAAAAATGCTGATATTTCCATTAGTGAATGATACCAGTCGCAAGATTATTCATATTGATATGGATGCATTTTTTGCTGCCGTCGAAGAAAGAGACAACCCTAATTTGAAGGGCAAGCCTGTCGTGATTGGCCAGGACCCTCGTCAGTCAGGAGGGAGAGGTGTTGTCTCGACTTGTAACTATGAAGCAAGGAAATATGGCATTCATTCAGCTATGAGCTCTAAAGAAGCACTAGAGCTTTGTCCTCAAGCCATTTTTATCTCTGGAAATTATGAGAAATACCGAGAAGTGGGTGAGCAGGTCCGTGAGATTTTCAAGCGTTATACAGATCTAATCGAGCCGATGAGTATTGATGAAGCCTATCTAGATGTGACGGAAAATAAAATCCAGAGCAAATCAGCTGTCAAAATCGCCCGCTTGATTCAGCATGCTATCTGGGAAGAGCTGCATCTCACAGCTTCAGCGGGTGTTTCTTATAATAAGTTTTTGGCCAAGATGGCAAGTGACTACCAAAAACCCCGTGGCCTAACGGTGGTTTTACCGGAGGACGCTGAGGATTTCCTGAGCCAAATGGACATTGCCAAATTTCACGGGGTAGGAAAGAAGACAGTAGAGCGACTACATGAGATGGGTGTCTATACTGGCGCGGATCTTTTAGCCATCCCGGAGATGACTTTGATTGATCGGTTTGGGCGATTTGGCTATGATCTCTTTCGAAAGGCGCGAGGGATTCACAATGGCCCTGTCAAAAGTCATCGCATCCGCAAGTCGATCGGAAAAGAGCGGACCTACCGCAAGCTCCTTTATGCAGAAGATGATATTTTAGAAGAAATTGCCAATCTGTCCAGTAAGGTGGCCCAATCGCTGGAAAAACACGGCAAGCAAGGAAAGACCTTGGTCTTAAAAGTGCGCTATGGAGACTTCACCACCCTGACCAAGCGAATGACACTGACGGAGCCAACACGAGAGGCTGAGCGGATCAATCGTTCCGCTCGCCATATTTTTCAAGAAATTGAATCGACAAATACTGGAATCCGCCTCTTGGGTGTCACCATGACCAATTTCGTCGATCATACCGAGTTGCCTTTGGTGGAAGAAAAAGAAAACGACTAGTTTGTTCACTAGTCGCCTAAGATTGATGACAAAGTCATCTTAGAAACTTTCCTTAGGTGAGTACGGACGTCAGCGAACTTCTACGAAGTTCCATGACTTAGTTTTGAACCTAAAGTTTCAAAACTCCCGAGTGCTAGAAACCATAGTGTTTCTAGCACTTTTCTCACGGCGGAAAGTTTCAGCTGTATTTGAATGAGCCTTAAAAAATATATTATTTTAATTTTTGGGGTATCAATTAGGTTGTTTGACATCAAAAAAGGCTGCAATTTCTTCTTCAGTCAGTCCGATCATAGGAGAGATGGTGTGGAGATTGTCTTCAGTCAGTCGATAGACAGTCGGTTTATCAGGATCAGCCTTCCTTTCAACAGTCCCTTTCGTGCTTCGTGCGGATTCGACTGTAGCAGAAGCGGTGGCAACGGATGAAGAAGAGGATTTGGTCGCCTCGCCTCCGTCCAGGTCCTTGAAGCGCTCCACCAAGTAGGTCTTGCGCGCAGTACCGGTATTTTTAGTAGCGTAATCAAAGGCGCTGTATTCTCCTAAGAGGATCAGTTTGCTCTTAGAGCGCGTGATGGCAGTATAGATCAAATTGCGCTGCAACATCCGGTGGCTTTGATTGGTAATGGGTAAAATCACTACCTGAAACTCGCTTCCTTGCGATTTGTGAATACTCATCGCATAGGCTAAGCGAATCTTGTACCATTCATTGCGCGGGTAGACGATTTCATTGCCATCAAATTGGATGGTCAATTCATCTTGCTTGGATTCCGTATATTTTCCCGGGAGAAGATCGGTAATGTAGCCAATATCTCCGTTAAAGACATTGCTTTCTGCATCATTGACCAGATGGATGACCTTATCCCCATCGCGGTATTGGCAGTCTGGCGTGTCAAAAACGACCTGATCTTTGACAGCTGGATTGAGAAGGTCTTGCATGAGCGTATTGATATTGTCAATGCCGGCCTGGCCCTTGTACATGGGGGCCAAGACTTGGATATCTCGAGCAGGGATCTGACTACGAAGGGCAGCAGAAGTGATTTGTTCGATCATCTTAGGGATGTGTTCGCTTCCTGCTTCGAAATAAGAGCGGTCGGCTTTTCGTTCTGTGAAATCTTGAGGAAGCTTGCCTTGGCGAATGTCTCCGGCTAGTGAGACAATGGTCGAGTCCTCACTCTGACGGAAAATATGCTCCAGTTTGGTCTGAGGGATGCTTGGGATCTGCAAGAGATCAGCCAAGACCTGACCAGGGCTGACAGATGGTAATTGGTCGGCATCTCCCACAATCAAGAGTTTGGTATCTGTTGCAATATTGCTGAGTAATTGATTAGCCAGCCAGGTATCGACCATAGAAAACTCGTCCACAATGATAAAGTCTGCGTCTAAATAGTCCTCTAAGTGGCTGGTGTCATCATCTCCTGTCATCCCCAAATGGCGGTGAATGGTGGCGCTCGGAAGTCCTGTCAGCTCATTCATGCGTCTAGCTGCCCGTCCTGTTGGGGCAGCCAAGAGGATCGGGAGGTCTTGTTTCTTGCGAAGATCCAACTGGTGGAGTTGGGCATAGACGCTGATCATCCCATTGATAACAGTTGTCTTTCCTGTCCCAGGACCCCCTGTGAGGATAAAGACCTTGTTTTGGATAGCTTGGTGAATCGCCTCTTTTTGAATCGCATCGTAGCGAATCCCCAAATCTTTTTCAACCTCCTCAATCGCCTGGTTGATTTTCTCAGGGTCAAATGAAGTCGACTTTCCTTTTTCCAACAATCGACCGATATGACTGCGAATTCCTTCCTCCGCAAAGAAGAGGCTGTTGTCAAAGATCTTGGTGTCCACGTTTTGGACCTTGTCTTCCTCGATGAGGCGTCCTAATTCTTGGGCGACAGTAGAAGGATCCAATTCTACTGGCCGAGCTGATTCTAAAAGGTCAATGGTATAGCGCAGGAGGTCCTTGGCTTCGATATAGGTATTTCCAGTCTCGATAGAGTAGCTAAAAAGGCTGTGGATCAGACCCGCGCGGAATCGCTCAGGGGCATCACTTGCAATCCCCAATTCTTCGGCTAGTTGGTCCGCGATTTTAAAGCCCATGCCTTGGATATCTTCCACCAATCGATAGGGCTGTTGCTCCACGATCTGGAGGGTTTCTTCTTTATAAAAATCTTGGATCTGAAAGGCCAATTTATTGGGAATGCCATAGTTGGCTAGTTGGGCGAGAATGCGCTCCGTTCCGTAATTCTGACGGAGTTTTTCTACAAAAGCCAGGCGGTTTTTCTTGGAGAGACCTGTGATTTCTTCTAATTTTTCAGGGGCTTCCAGAATTTTGTCAATGGTATCGTCCCCATAGAGGTCCACGATTTTTTGGGCTGTTTTGAGACCAATTCCCTTAAAGTGATCGCTGGAAAAATATTTCACCAAGCCCTTGCTAGATGGTTTGGCACGTTCATAGCGACTGATTTTGAGTTGCTCTCCGTATTTAGGATGATGGACCAACTCCCCCCAGAAGGTGTAGTCTTCGCCTTCCATGATATCTGCCATGGTGCCCGTCACAATAATCTCAAAATCATCAAAGTCTTCGGCATCGGTATCGCTAATGTCGAGCAAGAGGATTCGAAAAAAACTGCTAGGATTTTCAAAAATAATACGCTCAATAGTACCAGAAAAATAATATTCCATCATTTCTTTCCTTTTTATAAAGCGAGGCTGGGACATACTTGTCTCAGCCTCAGTCTGTTAATCTATACTAATAAGTTTTGAAAGGGTAGATAGGCCATAGTCTAAAGACGGCTTGCCCTTTGATTTGTTCTTTCTTGAAAGCTCCGACCTGACGGCTATCTTTTGAAACGATCCGGTCATCTCCAAGTAGGAGGTATTCATCGTCGAGCAACTTCAAGGTAAATTTAGGATTGCCATCCTTGTCTACAGTAAAAGCTTGAGCTGTATTGGCCAATTGGCGGAAGAGTTCTCCGTTTTCTTCGAACCCTTTTCCAGTGTAGGTCGATTGCAATTTATCTTTTTTGAAACGAGCGATGTAGTCCTTCAAATAAGGCTCATTGGTCTTTTTCCCATTGATGTAAAGGGTATCGTTGTCGTACTGAATGGTATCTCCAGGAAGACCGATGACCCGCTTGACGATGTCCTTGGTTTTACCGTCATCGTCTTTTTCACTAGCAACGACAATGTCGAAACGATCAATCGAGAGGTGGTTGACCACAAGGAGGTACTCGCTATCAGCCAAGGTCGGATCCATCGAATGGCCATCCACCTTGACAGGAGCCCAGAGGTAAATGCGAGAGGCGATGATGAGACCAACGATGATGCTGAAGAGGCCCCATTCTTTAAGGAATCTCACCACTGGTGAGCTAGATGTATGTTTTGAACTTCTTTTTGACATAACTTATCTTTCTAGTAATTTCTTTGCTTTTTCTGTGTTTTTAAAATGGAGTTTGGCACAATAATCCAGAGCCTTCATCCCGTAGGTCTGAAGCAATTTAGCAGCGACTTGGTCTGACTTCTCCCCTGCTCCACTAGGAAGATTAAAGCCCAGTTCCTTGCCCAGATCTTCCAGATTTTGAAGGAAGAGATTGCGGGCGATGATGGAACTAACCGCAACAGCTAAATACTTACCTTCTGCTTTTTCTTCCAACTCAATGTCTTGGGAGACCTGATTTTTTTCAGCTTTCACGTATTTTTGGTAGTTTTTAGCCGTCGTAAAGGCATCAATCACGATTCGCTCTGCTTGGACTCCTTTATTCAATAGAAGATAGATAGCCTGATTGTGCAGGGCCACTTTGACCGAAACAGCATTGTAGCCAGAAGCAATGACTTCATTGTACTTCTTTGGAGACAATAAGAGTGCTTGGTGCTGGATGTTTTCCTCAAGGAGAGGAGCCAATTGCTGAATTTTTCGATCATCCAAGGTCTTTGAATCCCCAACACCAAGCTTTTTAAGCCAGTCGTGCTGGTCAGGTGTGACAAAGGATGCAACGACGGTGAGTCCACCAAAATAAGAGCCGTTTCCGACCTCATCGGTTCCGATCATGGCTAGATCTTGTCCTGCAGATGAAGTAGTAGAACCTTTAGGGTTCCCAGCATCTTGCCCGAAAAAGGTCAGGTAAGGAGTAAGGTCATTGCCCTGAAGCAAGACTTTTCCAGACTTGTAGATCGAAACGGTCGCTCCCTCTAGTCGAAAGAAATAATCCATATGAGGATTCTTGCTTTGAGAGAGAGAACGGCGATAGGTATGGACAAAATCAAGGATTTGCTCCTGTGTTGGAGTGAGTGTCATACTTTCCATAACCACTATTGTACCACAAATTCAGGGAGAGAGGGAGCAAAAAGAAAGAAAGAATCCACTGGAAAATCCCTGTGAAGAGGGGCTTTGCTACTGACAAAGCTAGCCATTTTTGGTATAATACCGTGAGGTGATTTTTATGGCGAGCTTAAATAGATATAAATTTACATTTGGAAACAAAGCGCTCACTTTAACAACCAACCATGATAATTTGTTTATGGAAGAAGTCGAACGTGTTGCGAAAGAAAAATACCAAGCAATTAAGGAACAAATGCCAGAGGCAGATGATGAAACCATCGCGATCTTATTGGCAGTAAACAGTTTGTCCATGCAGCTGAATCGCGAGATTGAGTTTGATGACAAAGAAAAAGAATTAGATGATTTTCGTCGCAAGGCTTTAGACGACTTAAAGGATAAATCATCCAAATAAGAGGAGATACATGTTAACTTTCTTAATCTTATTGATTTTGGCATGGAGCTTTTATATTGGCTATGCAAGAGGGATTATCCTCCAGTCCTATTACTTTCTAGTGACCTTAGTGGCCCTCTTGATTGCAGGTGGTAGCTACAAGGGACTGGCCAAGGTGTTGTCTCTATGGGTGCCTTTTTCGAGTCCCACCCAGCAATCGGTGAATTATTTTTATGCCAACCGCTACCTATTTCAATTAGATGACATCTTTTATGCAGGTTTAGCATATGTATTGATTTTTGCGATGATCTATCTGATTGGTCGTGTGATTGGGATCTTTATGCACTTGGTACCTCAGCCAGAAAAACTGGAGGATCGCAAGTATCAAATTGGAGCGGGCGTGATCGCCGTCGTGATAACTCTCTTGGTCATCCAGATGGGCTTGACTGTCCTCTCAACGGTTCCCATGGCTTCCATCCAAAATAGACTCAATGCAAGTGGATTGATCCGCTTTATCATCCTTCATACCCCGATCAGTTCCAGTCTGTTCCACAACTTGTGGGTGACTGCGATTATCGGAGCTTAAGGAGCAAAAATGAAGAAAGGAGTGAGACAAGTCCGATTCAAGGAAGGACGCTCACTTTTTTTGTAGGAGAAACATGAATAAAAAAATCTTAGATATTCTGGAGTTTGACAAGGTCAAGCAACTCTTTGAACCCTATCTACAGACAGAACAAGGGGAGATGGAGCTAGCAGCCCTTACTCCAACTGATAAAAAAGAAAGCATCGAAACGGCCTTTATGGAGCTAGAAGATATGGAGCAGATCCTCTTGGAAGAGCCTCGCTTTGCCGTATCGACCATTCAAGATGTCCGTCCAGTCGCCAAACGTTTGGAGATGGAGGCATCCCTCAATATCGATGAATTACTAGCGCTAAAAGCTGTCCTTCGGGTGACACATGAGCTCAAGGATTTCTACGACAACTTGGAAAATGTCCGTCTGGAAAGGCTCAATCGCCTCTTTGACAACTTGGTGGATCTTCCTCGCCTACAAGGTGGGCTTCAAGCTATCAACGAAGGTGGCTTTGTCGAGTCTTTTGCCAGTGAAAAATTGGCCAAAATCCGTCGTCGAATCCAGGAAAATGAACACCAGGTCAGAGAGATTCTCCAAGACCTGCTGAAAAGCAAGGCCGATATGTTGGCGGATGCTGTGATTGCTAGTCGGAATGGTCGCAATGTTCTACCAGTAAAAAACACCTATCGTAACCGGATTGCAGGGGTGGTCCACGATATCTCAGCCAGCGGGAATACCGTTTATATCGAGCCTCGAGCAGTCGTCAATCTTAATGAAGAAATTGCCAACCATCGAGCCGATGAACGCTATGAAATTATTCAGATTCTGGAGGAATTGTCTGACACCTTGCGCCCTCATGCAGCAGAGATTGCAAATAACGCTTGGATTATCGGTCACTTGGACTTGATCAAGGCCAAGTATCGGTTTATGCGCGATTGTAAGGCAGTGGTACCAGAGGTTAGCAGCAATCGCTCTATTCAGCTCTTGCAACTACGTCATCCTTTGATTGAAAATGCTGTCGCGAATGATCTGCATTTTACCGAGGACTTGACAGAAATCGTGATTACCGGTCCCAATACAGGGGGGAAAACCATCATGCTCAAAACGCTGGGACTAGCGCAAATTATGGCCCAGTCTGGTCTTCCCATCCTAGCGGATCCAGGTAGTCGTGTGGGCATCTTCTCACAGGTCTTTGCAGATATTGGAGATGAACAATCGATCGAGCAGAGCTTGTCGACCTTCTCCAGTCATATGACCAATATCGTATCTATCTTGAATCAAGTGGATACCGCCTCCTTGATCCTTCTGGATGAGTTAGGAGCTGGAACCGATCCTCAAGAGGGGGCTGGCCTTGCTATTGCTATCCTAGAAGACCTGCGTTTACGCGGGATTAAGACCATGGCGACAACCCACTATCCAGAGCTCAAGGCCTACGGAATTGAGACTGCAGGAGTGCAAAATGCCAGTATGGAATTTGACACAGCGAGTCTGCGTCCGACCTATCGCTTCATGCAAGGAGTTCCTGGCCGCTCCAATGCCTTTGAAATTGCCCGCCGTTTGGGCTTGTCTGAGACTATTATCCAGGATGCCATGAAGATGACCAATACGGATAATGATGTCAATCAAATTATTGAAAAATTGGAGGCGCAGACCTTAGAAAGTCGCAAGCGCTTGGATACCATTCAAGAGGTCGAGCAAGAAAATCTTAAATTCAATCGCGCTCTTCGAAAGCTCTATAACGAATTGACCAGAGAGAGAGAAACAGAGCTCAATAAGGCAAGAGAAGAGGCCAAGGAAATTGTGGACATGGCCCTCTCAGAGAGTGACCGTATCCTTCAAGGGCTTCACGCCAAATCCCAGTTGAAACCACATGAGATCATTGAGGCCAAGGCTCAGTTGAAAAAACTCGCTCCTGAAACCGTCGACCTTTCTAAAAATAAAGTCTTGAAAAAAGCCAAAAAGGCGCGTGCTCCTAAGGTAGGTGATGAAATCTTGGTTATCAGCTATGGCCAACGTGGAACCCTGGTCAAACAACTCAAAGATGGCCGCTGGGAGGCGCAAGTCGGCTTGATCAAGATGACCTTGGAAGAAAAAGAATTCAACCTCATCAAGGCTGAAAAAGAAGCAGCTCAACCTAAGAAACGCCAGGTGAATGTCGTCAAACGTTCAAACACGAGTGGGCCGAGAGCGCGTCTAGACCTCCGTGGAAAACGCTATGAAGAGGCCATGCAAGAGCTAGATGGCTTTATCGATCAGGCTCTGCTCAACAACATGGCCCAAGTCGATATCATCCACGGGATCGGAACGGGAGTTATCCGTGAAGGGGTAACCAAGTACCTCCGCCGCAACAAACATGTCAAAAGTTTTGAATATGCCCCCCAAAATGCAGGCGGAAGTGGCGCAACCATTGTTACGTTTAAAGGATAATTGAAACCTAGCTGTTTATCAGCTAGGTTTTTTAAAATTTTATAAAATGAAAATATTTGAAAGTTGTTGAAAAGGATTCGCTTTTAAATCTGATTTTCAGTAGGTCCTCCCTTTTAAAAGTGCTATAATAGAGGCAATGAATGATTTGGGAGGATACGCATGCGTAAACGTGAAAGTGCAGATTCGTGTACAACGATTCTAGTCGGAAAAAATGCTAGCTATGATGGGTCGACCATTGTAGCACGAACAGAGGATTCTCAAAATGGCGTTTTTACGCCCAAGAAATTGATCGTGGTCAAACCGGAAGATCAACCACGTCATTATAAGTCTGTTTTATCAACTTTTGAAATCGACTTGCCAGATAATCCAGTTCGCTATACAGCGGTTCCAGATGCCATTCCTAAAGACGGGATCTGGGGAGAAGCTGGGATCAATGTCTATAATGTAGCTATGAGTGAGACAGAGACCATTACGACCAATAGCCGTGTGCTAGGGGCAGATCCTCTTGTAGAGAGTGGCATCGGTGAGGAAGATATGCTGACCTTGGTCTTGCCTTATGTTAAGACCGCCCGCGAAGGGGTCTTGCGTCTCGGAAAGATCTTGGAAGAGTACGGAACTTATGAGTCTAACGGGATCGCCATTTCAGATGTGAATGAAATCTGGTGGTTGGAGACCATCGGAGGTCACCACTGGATGGCGCGCCGTGTACCTGATGATGCCTATGTGACCAACCCGAACCAACTGGGAAGTGATTATTTTGAATTTGGCAATCCCGATGAGTTTCTCTGTGACCCGGATCTTGAACGTTTTGTCACAGAGCACCATTTGATTCTGGATCAAGAAGGGAAAGGTTTTAATCCACGCTATGCCTTTGGTAGCCAAAAAGACAAGGACCGTCACTACAATACACCGCGGGCTTGGGCCATCCAGCGTTTCCTCAATCCTGAAATCGAGCAGGATCCACGGAGTTTTGAGATTCCTTGGTGTCAAAAACCTTATCGCAAGGTGACGATTGAAGATGTCAAATATGTCTTGAGCAACCACTACCAAGACACTATCTACGATCCTTATGGTCCTGAAGGAGATCACGTGAGTCAGCGGACCTTCCGGACGATCGGGATCAACCGGACCAGCCAGACAGCGATTCTGCAATTGCGCCCCAATAAACCACAAGAAACGACAGGCATCCAATGGATTTCTTATGGCTCCATGCCTTACAATACAGCTGTTCCTTTCTTTACCCAAGTGGATACAACGCCAGACTACTTTGCCAATACGACGGCTAAGGTAACAACGGATTCCTTCTACTGGGCCAACCGGATTATTGCAGGACTAGCAGATCCTCACTATGCTCACCATGTTGGTGATTTGGACGATTACCAAGAAACGACAATGGCCTGGGGACATGCGCGCATCAATAAAGTCGATCGTGCACTTACAGCAGGTGACACTGTTGATTTTGAGGCGGAAAACCAAGCTATGAGTGATCAAATCCAGGAAGCAACAGATCAACTCTTGGACAAGATTTTGCTCGATGCTAGCAACCTCATGACCAATCACTTCTCCTTGAGTGATTAAAAACCGCATATTTTCAGGCAGTTTACAAGATGTTTTCAGAAACGATTGACAAACTTTTGAAAATCGATTAAAATAGAGAAAATTACATACGACCGAATGAAGTTTGCAGGAGCGTGAGTGACTGTGAATGGACGGAACTCTGGAGAGACCAGAAATGGCACCGAAGGGGCAAGGTAGAGGATGCATCTACTCAAACTCTCAGGTAAAAGGACAGAGCGAAAGATAGGGGAAGTCCCCTATTTTAAGCAGGACCAGAGTACATGTTTGACATGTGCTCTTTCTTTTTCTCTTTTCTGTCGAGCGGTCGATGAAAAAGGAGACAGAAAATGGATCATGTATTGCAGTTTTTTCAACAACTCGATAATCTAGTGTGGGGCGCCCCGCTGTTGGTGCTCTTGGTAGGAACAGGGATCTACCTGACCCTTCGCTTGGGTTTGCTTCAGATACGCTACCTTCCAAAAGCTTTTCGCTTGATCTTTACAGAAGATGAGGGACACGGGGATATCTCGAGTTTCGGAGCCCTTGCGACAGCCCTAGCAGCTACTGTAGGGACGGGGAATATTGTAGGGGTGGCTACAGCGATTCAGACAGGTGGCCCAGGTGCCCTCTTTTGGATGTGGATGGTAGCCTTCTTTGGAATGGCGACCAAGTATGCAGAAGGGCTCTTAGCCATTCGTTATCGGACCAAGGATGACAATGGTCATATCTCAGGTGGTCCGATGTACTACATTCTTCACGGGATGGGAGAGAAGTGGCGACCACTGGCTATTTTCTTTGCGGTTGCAGGAGTGTTGGTAGCCCTCTTTGGGATCGGAACCATGACCCAGGTTAATTCCATTACGGGATCCCTTCAAGCAAGTTTTGGAACAGCTCCAGAAGTGGCTAGTGTAGTAATTGCTCTGGTGGTTTCGACCATCATCTTTGGAGGGATTCACTGGATTTCCAAAGTCTCTGAAAAAGTGGTTCCTTTTATGGCTGCTGCCTATATCTTTGCGACTGTCACGATCATTGCCTTGCATCTGGACCAATTGCTCCCAGCCTTAAAAGCAGTCTTTTCGGGTGCTTTTACAGGGACTGCAGCCACGGGAGGTTTTGCAGGAGCAACGGTTAAAATGGCTATCCAAAAAGGGGTGGCGCGTGGAGTTTTCTCCAATGAATCTGGTCTCGGCTCTGCACCCATTGCAGCAGCCGCAGCGAAGACCAATGAGCCCGTCGAGCAAGGGTTGATCTCCATGACGGGAACCTTTATTGATACCATTATCATCTGTAGTTTGACAGGACTTTCGCTCTTAGTTTCAGGTGAGTGGATGGCGAAGGGCAGCACGAGTACCCTGACTCAGGATACGTTTACAGGCGTCTTTGGCCCAGTCGGAGGTATCATTCTGACCCTATGTTTGGTGCTGTTTGCGACTACGACTATTCTTGGATGGTCTTATTACGGAGAGCGGTGTTTTGAATTCCTATTTGGTGTTAAATATATCAACCTCTATCGGACCTTCTTTGTCTTTATGGTTGGACTAGGAGGCTTCCTTAAGCTGGATCTGGTCTGGGTGATTGCGGATATTGTTAATGGGCTGATGGCTTTGCCCAACCTGATCGCCCTTTTAGCTCTCTCCCCTGTCATCATCAAAGAAAGCAAACAATACTTTAAGAAATAAGAAAACCCAGATCGCGAGGTCTGGGTTCAGATTGAGAAAAATCATTTTAGAAACTTTCCTTAGGTGAGTACGGACGTCAGCGAACTTCGAAGAAGTTCCATGACTAATTATTGAGCCTAGGGTCTCAATAATTCCGAGTGCCTGAAACACAATTGTTTCAGGCACTTTTCTCACGGCGGAAAGTTTCGGTATGTTCATGATTCATTTTAAAAGTTAGAATTCATTTTTATTTCTTGGTAGAATCATTTAACTTACTTTATTTTTCATATCAGAGCTATTAATAGCGTTTTTCTTTTGGCCAGCTACTCATTTCGGCGATGGCAGTGAAGAGCACATCTGTTGAAGAGTTGAGGGCTGTTTCGCAAGAGTCTTGGATGACCCCGATGATAAAGCCGACGCTGACTACTTGCATGGCCAAATCATTGGTGATGCCAAAGAGGCTACAAGCAACAGGGATGAGAAGGAGAGATCCTCCCGCAACTCCAGATGCTCCACAAGCAGAGATAGCCGCTACCACGCTCAGGATGAGCGCCGTACCAAAGTCAACTTGAATGTGCAAGGTATTGGCAGCAGCGAGCGTCAAAATATTGATTGTCACGGCTGCACCTGCCATGTTTACAGTTGAACCAAGTGGAATGGAGACAGAATAGGTGTCCGGGTTCAGGCCCAACTCTTCACAGAGACGCATATTGACAGGGATGTTGGCTGCAGAACTTCGAGTGAAGAAGGCTGTTACCCCACTGACACGGAGGCATTTAAAAACAAGGGGATAAGGATTCTTTCGGATCATGAAAAAGACGATCAATGGATTGATGACCAGGGCTACAAATGCCATGGTACCAACCAAAACAAGTAAGAGAATCCCGTAGTTACTAAGGGCACTGAGTCCTTGGCCAGCGATGGTCGTAAAGACCAAGCCTAAGATCCCAAATGGAGCTAGGTTGATAATCCACTCGACAATTTTTGAAGTGATGTCTGCCAGAGTTTGGAGGAGGTCTTTACTATGTTCACTCGCCTCTCTCATGGCGATCCCAAAGACAGTTGCCCAAGAAAGGATTCCAATGTAGTTGGCTTGCTGCAAGGCATTGACCGGGTTGTCGACGATCTTGAGCAAGAGGTTACTGATCACTTCGCCAATCCCGTTTGGAGAGGATCCTTCAGCAGCCTTTCCAGTTAGGGTAATGGTGATCGGGAAAATGTAATTGACCAAAACAGCGACGAAGGCAGCTGCAAAGGTTCCTAGGAGATAGAGGGCGATGACCTTTTTCATATTGGTCTCTGTCCCCTTTTGGTGTTGGGAGAGAGCGTTTGCAACGAGTGCAAAGACCAGAAGGGGTGCGATTGCACGGAGTCCCCCAACAAAGAACTCTCCTAAGAGTCCAATGCCAGTTGCTTTCGGAAAGAGAAGTGCTAGGATAACACCAAGTACAATACCGATTGCGATCCTTTTCATAAGGTTGGTTTTATTCCAAGTGGTAATCAATCGATGAATCATGTGAGACCTCCTTAAAAAATAATTAAGGAATATTATACGATAGTTAGGGGGGAAAAGCAATGAAATTTTTAAAAAATAGCCTTATTTCCGAATATTTGATATAATCATACTATTCTTTGTTAGAAAGGCCCGAATAAATGAGTCAAGCTTTCCAACGTTATTTCAGTAAAATAGACTGGACAAATATTTTTGATGATCTGATATCAAAATGTATCTCTCTGATTTTTGTCTTCCTCTTATTTTTTATCGCTAAAAAGGTCATCCATAGCCTGGTCAAGCGGATATTAACCCCTTCCTTTAAGTATACGGTGCAGGATGAAGCCCGTAAAAATACGATTCTCCGCTTGGTTGAGAGCCTCTTAAACTATTGTTTGTATTTCATCTTGATCTACTGGATTTTGTCGATTCTAGGTCTTCCGGTCTCTAGTCTTTTGGCTGGTGCTGGGATTGCTGGGGTGGCGATTGGGATGGGAGCCCAGGGCTTTCTTTCCGATTTGGTCAATGGTTTCTTTATCCTTTTAGAACGCCAGCTGGATGTGGGTGACAATGTTCGTCTCACGAATGGGTCTATTAATATTGCTGGGATTGTCAGCAGTGTCGGTATTCGAACGACCCAGGTGCGGGACTTTGATGGGACTCTCCACTTTGTTCCGAATCGCAACATCACTGTCGTCAGCAATCTCTCACGTGGCGATATGCGCGTGCTGATCGATATTCCACTAGATGCAAATACCGATCTCGACAAGATCTATCAGGTGATTGCTCAGGTCAATCAGTCTGAACAAGACAAACACCCAGAAGTGTTGACAGATCCTACGATTTTAGGCCCACAGATCGAAAAAAATGGTCGTTATTCCTTCCGCATCGCGATGACTGCGCAAAATGGAACCCAGACGACTGTTTATCATACCTACTATAAACTCTACCATGATGCCTTGATGGAAGCAGGGATTAGCCTACCGACAGGAAAGAACGGGATCATGTAATAAGAAAAGCTCAGAAATTAGAATGTAGATAAGATCCTCTTAGAAACTTTCCTTAGGTGAGAACGGACGTCAGCGAACTTCGATGAAGTTCCATGACTTAGTTTTGAGCCTGAGGTCTCAAAACTCCCGAGTGCCTGAAACGATATTGTTTCAGGCACTTTTCTCACAGCGGAAAGTTTAAGTAGACGATTGAATCATTCTATCGAATAAAATTTATTTATGAACCAATTTTTTATATTTTTTAACACAAAAAAGAGGCTGGGACAAAAGTCCTAGTCTCTCAATTATTTTTGTATTGTCGAGCAAGACGCAGTGGTTGAGTGGGCTATACTACGCTGATTTCATCAGCTTTTACAGCCCTACTCAACTGTGCGGAGGTGGGACGACGAAATCGAATTCTAACGAATTACCGATTTCTGTCCCACTCTCTTTTTTGGTCTATTTTAAGTGGCAGTATTTGAAGTCCAGCTTTTTAATCTGGTCCCAATTTTTTCGAGCTTCTGGTGGCAAGACGATGAGTTGCTTGCGCAGCATAGTCGTGATTTCGAGATTTAAGGATTCGATGGGGAGGGCAATGGCTACTGAACTTTTTGCCCTTTGGATCTTGTCCATGCAATATTCAATATGATGGCAAGCTGCGCCGGTCTGTGATTGACGGCTAGCTGCGATTTCTTGTCGCATATTGGAGAGTAATTGGACCAATTCAGACTTAAGGAATTCAATGGTAGTTGACTTGTCTTGAGCAAAATGAAACATAAGCGCACCTCCTTTTGCTATAGTTTAATACTAATTTATTAAAAATGCAAGGGGGTAAAGTAAAAAAAATAAAATTTTTTTAGAAAAAGATACAGAAAAAGAGATGGCTCAAATCTTTCACCACTAATGACGGTTAAGATTCCTTTCTTTAAAAATGACCTTCTTCCCTTGAGACCAATTGTCCTTAAAGAGATCAGTAGCTACAAAAAACTCCTGAAACACACTGGTTTCAGGAGTTGAGAGGCTTTGACCCGAAGGTCTCAAAGAAAAATATCGATTGATTATACAAGACCTTGTGCAATCATCGCGTTTGCGACATTTTCAAAGGCAGCGATGTTGGCACCTGCAAGGTAATCTTTACCAAGTCCGTAAGTTTCTGCAGTTGTTTTAGCAGTGTTGAAGATGTTGGTCATGATGTCTTTCAAACGTCCGTCCACTTCTTCGCGTGTCCATGAAAGACGTTGGCTGTTTTGGCTCATTTCAAGAGCAGATACAGCAACCCCACCAGCATTGGCTGCTTTAGCAGGTCCGTAAAGGATACCATTTTCTTTGTATACGTTGATGGCATCGATGTTACTTGGCATGTTTGCTCCTTCAGAGACAACTTTCACACCTTGAGCGACCAAACGTTTAGCAGCATCGCCGTCGATTTCATTTTGAGTTGCACATGGAAGAGCGATGTCATAGTTACCAGCGTAAGTCCATACAGAACCTTCGTAGTATGTAGCAGTTGGTTTTTCAGCAGCGTATTCAGTCAAACGTGCACGACGTTTTTCTTTCACGTCTGTAAGAAGGTCGAAGTCAATACCGTTCTCGTCGATCACGTAACCGTTTGAATCAGATACAGAGATAACAGTTGCACCAAGTTCAGTTGCTTTTTGAAGAGCGTATTGGGCAACGTTACCAGAACCTGAGATCACGACTTTCTTACCAGCAAAGCTGTCACCGTTGGCTTTGAGCATTTCTTCAGTATAGTAAACCAAACCATAACCAGTTGCTTCTGGACGGATCAAGCTACCACCAAAACCGAGAGGTTTACCAGTCAAGACACCAGCATCGAATTGGCGAAGGCGTTTGTATTGACCGTAAAGGTATCCGATTTCACGTCCACCAACCCCGATATCACCAGCTGGGACATCAAGAGAAGGACCGATGTACTTTTGCAATTCAGTCATGAAGCTTTGGCAGAAACGCATCACTTCAGCGTCAGTTTTTCCTTTAGGGTCGAAGTCAGATCCACCTTTACCACCACCGATAGGAAGACCAGTCAAGACGTTTTTGAAGATTTGTTCGAATCCGAGGAATTTCAAGATCCCTTGGTTAACAGTTGGATGGAAACGAAGACCACCTTTGTAAGGACCTACAGCAGAGTTGAATTGAACACGGTAACCACGGTTTACTTGGATGTTTCCTTCACGGTCAACCCAAGGAACACGGAAAGAAATTACGCGTTCAGGTTCTGTAATACGAGCCAAGATGTTTTCTTCGATGTATTCAGGATGTTTTTCAAAAACAGGTTCCAAAGTGCTGAGGAACTCTTCAACAGCTTGAAGGAATTCAGCTTCGTGGCCGTTGCGAGCTTTTACAGTTTCGAAAGTGCTTTGGATATATTCTTTAGCAGTTGTCATGTTAATTCTCCTTTTTGAATGAAACGAAAACCAGCAAACCCGCTAGGGGAGTGGCTTTGAGACAGTTGACAAACAATGTCATGTTTTTTTACATGGATCATTATAGCAGACTTTTTTTGGCTTGTAAAGAAAAAAGTTGAATTTTCTGAAAATTTTATCACGACTAGGAAAGTCCGAATGTTTGGAAGAATTTTTAGCTTTGTTTGTCCGGAAGCTTCCAAGTGATGGTATAATGAAAGAAGAAAATAGAAAGCATCCCGAACGATTCTGTTGGTGGTGTTTCAAAAAAGGAGTACAAGATGGTAACGACAAAGACGCAAATTGCTGGTTTTGAATTTGACAACTGCTTGATGAATGCGGCAGGTGTAGCCTGTATGACCACTGAGGAATTGGAAGAAGTGAAGAACTCAGCTGCGGGAACCTTTGTGACCAAGACAGCGACCTTAGAATTCCGTGCTGGTAATCCAGAACCACGCTACCAAGATGTGCCGCTTGGTTCGATCAATTCGATGGGGCTGCCTAACCAAGGGTTGGACTATTATTTGAATTACTTATTGGAGTTGCAAGAAACGGATCCTGACCGGACCTTCTTCTTATCTCTCGTCGGCATGTCTCCTGAAGAAACTCATACCATCTTGAAAAAGGTGCAAGACAGCGACTTTAAAGGCTTGACAGAGTTGAACCTATCTTGTCCCAATGTCCCTGGGAAACCTCAGATCGCCTATGATTTTGATACGACAGATCGGATCTTGTCTGAGGTCTTTGCCTATTTCACAAAACCTCTAGGGATCAAGTTGCCACCTTATTTTGATATCGTTCATTTTGATCAAGCAGCAGCGATCTTTAACAAATACCCGCTCAAGTTTGTCAATTGCGTCAATTCGATCGGAAATGGCCTCTACATTGAGGATGAATCCGTGGTGATTCGTCCTAAGAACGGCTTTGGTGGGATTGGTGGAGAATACATCAAACCAACGGCTCTCGCCAATGTCCATGCTTTTTACCAACGTCTGAATCCAGAAATTCAGATTGTGGGGACTGGGGGCGTCTTGACTGGTCGCGATGCCTTTGAACATATCCTTTGTGGGGCTAGTATGGTGCAAATCGGAACGACGCTGCATAAAGAAGGAGTAGGAGCGTTTGAACGCATCACTGCGGAGCTCAAAGCCATCATGGAAGAAAAAGGCTACCAAAGTCTAGAAGACTTCCGTGGGAAATTGCACTACATTGACTAATCTTTCGAAAAGAACTTCCTCAAGTGGAAACTTGGGGAAGTTTTTTATGGTTTCTTGTCAAGAGAGAACATTCTGTTCCTAGTTTTAGGAATTTTCCATTTTTATAGAGAGAAAAAGGTGTACAATGGAGGTGAAAAGGAAGGTGATTTCTATGGAAGAAAGGGATGTGATTCAAGAGGCAAGAACGACGATCACCCTTCTTCAAACAGCCTTTTCTAAGGGATTCACCCCCAGTTTAGATGCCCTTCGATTTCGAGAAAATCTAGATCAGATGTTGAAAGGTTTACGAAAGGATAGGCGGGTAGACAATCGTCTGTTGATTGAGTTAGAAAAGTTTTATCAGACCGCCAGTCTATTGATTGGTCTGGGTGGGCTAGCTTTGAACGAAGAGGCCTTTCAAGCTTGGCGAGCTTATGATCACTGGCATTACGAGGTTGTGAAGCCTCAGTTACAGGTCTATGGACCGACGGTGGTGTTGTAGTTGATGTGCCTTGAGTTTGTCTACAGATATTCAGAGGAGGTGTTGGTCATGGTAGTCCTTCATGTTTTTCTACATCAGTTAACCCTATCGTTTTGGAACTTCTATTACTCGCTCTTTTTCTTATTTGAAAAATAAGAAGGATTGAATCCATTTTACATACAGTAGAAGGGATTTTTGATGCAGAATCCTTGAAAATCTGAGGCTCTTGGATTATGATGGAGCTAATAGATGTCAAGCGTTCCTTGTGGGGAATGCAGGAAGCGAGGAAGAAAGATGGCAGAGATTTATCTAGCAGGTGGCTGTTTTTGGGGCTTAGAGGAGTATTTTTCACGGATCCCCGGTGTAGAACAGACGACGGTGGGCTATGCCAATGGCCAGGTAGAGACGACCAATTACCAACTGATCAAGGAAACGGATCATGCAGAGACTGTACAAGTTATCTACGATCCAGACAAGATCACTCTACGAGCGATTCTGCTCTACTATTTCCGGGTGATCGATCCCTTGTCCGTTAACAAACAGGGAAATGATCGAGGCCGCCAATATCGGACGGGTGTTTATTATACAGACGAAGCAGACCGTGAAGTGATCGCCCAAGTGTTTGCGGAAGAAGAGAAGCAATTGGGCCACAAAATCGCGGTTGAGTTGGAACCCTTGCGCCACTATATCTTGGCTGAAGACTACCACCAAGACTACCTCAAGAAGAATCCTGGAGGCTATTGCCATATCGATGTGACGGATGCTGAGCAGCCCTTGATTGATCCAGCAGCTTATCAGAAGCCAGATCAAGAAATCCTAAAGGCGAAACTGACAGCAGAGCAGTACCAAGTCACTCAAGAAAGCGCGACGGAACGTCCTTTCCACAATGCCTATGATCAGACCTTTGAAGAGGGGATCTATGTGGATATTACGACTGGGGAACCTCTCTTTTTTGCCAAGGATAAGTTTGCGTCTGGCTGTGGATGGCCAAGTTTCTCCCGTCCCATTGCCAAAGATGTTGTCCACTATTACCAAGATCATAGTCACGGAATGGAACGGATCGAAGTTCGTTCCCGCTCAGGCAATGCCCATTTAGGCCATGTCTTCACCGATGGACCAAAAGACCAGGGTGGCCTTCGCTATTGTATCAATTCGGCCTCGTTGCGCTTTATTCCAAAAGAGAGAATGGAGCAAGAAGGCTATGGTTATTTGTTAAAAGCTTTGATATAATAGAAAAAGCATCTTAGAAACTTTCCTTAGGTGAGTACGGACGTCAGCGAACTTCATAGAAGTTCCATGACTAAATTAAGATACAAAGGGCGTCCGCGGATACAGTCAAAATAGGAAGTTTGACGCAGAATCTTTTGATTCTAGGAAAACTTATCTTTTTGACACAATCCGCAGCCTGTGTTCAATTCGTTTTGAACCCCTTCGCTTTTCAATTTTTAGGCTCAGGCTAAAACAGTTCCCCGAACTGTTTTACTTTCAAAACTCCCGTGTGCCTGAAACAATTATGTTTTAGGCACTTTTCTCACAGCGGAAAGTTTCAGTAGATGCTTGCATCAGTTGAAAATCGTGATGATGTTTTCTGCTTTGAAGAAACCATTCTTTTAATATCAAATCATTTAGAAGTTCTGTTTTGCAGAACTTTTTTTCTCCTCTGGAAATTTGTGATACAATGAAGAGAAAGTATTTCAATGACAGCTCAATCTGTTGAGGTAGGAAGAAGAGGTAGGAATGTTAGAGAAGTGGGAGAATGTGAAAGGGACCATCAAAACGATGGGAAAAGAGCTATCAGTGGCCTTTGATTGTGCTTTTGATCGTCTCTTTTCAAGGATTGAGCTGACGAATGAACAGTTTGTCTATGTGCTCTTGTCAGTCGTTTTTATCGTGGCTAATGCCATCTTATGGGTGCAAAAGTTCCAAGGCTTTCCGATCACCGCAACCGAACGGCCAGAAGTTGTGTACAAGGCCAAAACACCGGCTGATCAGATTCCTCATACAGCTCGAATCATGGCGAATGGAGATCAGCTCTATCATGATCTGGTCTATATGAGTGCACAAAAAGAAGACGGAAGCTATGATTTTCATGAAAATTATGAGTATGTCAAACCCTGGCTACAAAAAGCAGATCTGGCCTTGGGTGATTTTGAGGGAACCATTAACCTAAATTACTATTTGTCAGGTTATCCTCTCTTTAATGCGCCGAGCGAAGTTGTACCAGCCATCAAGGATGCTGGTTATGATGTCATGGATTTGGGACACAACCATATCTTGGATTCAGGCCTTGATGGGGTCTATTCGACAGCCAAGGCCTTTGAAGATGCAGGCATCACACCTGTCGGTGTCTACACGAATAAAAAGAGAGGGCAGGCTCCCTTGGTGATCAAGGAAGTGAATGGCATCAAGATTGCTATTCTAGCCTACGCTTATGGGTTTAATGGGATGGAAACGACCCTTACTCCAGAGGAGCAAGCAGATGTCTTGTCTGATCTGGATGAAGAGCGGATGAAGGCGGAGATCCAAAAGGCGGAGCAAGAGGCCGATATCACCATTGTCATGCCCCAAATGGGAATTGAGTACCAATTGGAGCCGACAGAAGAGCAAAAAGAGCTCTATCATAAGATGGTTTCTTGGGGAGCTGATATCGTCTTTGGTGGGCATCCCCATGTTGTGGAGCCTGCTGAAGTGGTCAATAAAGATGGTCAAAACAAGCTCATCATCTACTCGATGGGGAATTTCCTGTCCAATCAGCGTCTGGAAACGATGGGAGATGTGGAGACTGCCCAATGGACAGAGCGAGGGGTCTTGATGGATGTGACCATCGAAAAGGTTGGTCGCAAGACAAAGATCAAGACAGCTACTGCTCATCCAACCTGGGTCAGTCGGACTCCGAAGGGTACCTATTCTCCTGAAGGATATGACTTGTACAAGTACCAGACCTATATTTTGGAAGATTTTATCCAGGGTGGCAAATACCGCGACAAGCTGGATGAGGAGACCAAGGAGAGAGTGGACACGGCTTACCGAGAAATGAAGGAACATGTTCACTTGGACTGGCCTCAGAGTGGAAAGGAATAAAGCATGGAAGGAAATGTGAACTGGATCCCACTTGGGATCCTAGGATTGATCGTGGTGATTTGGGCAACCAAATTTCTTACGGCTATCCGCCTCAAGCAAAAGCTGAAGAAGGCTTGGGATGGAGCGCCTTTCTTTCGCAAGAAAGATACAGAAGAAAGTTTGATAGACAGTCTAGCTTATCCGGCTAAGGGACAGACGATCGATAGTCAAGTGGATGATCAGACCTGGCATGATTTGGCTTTGGATGCGGTCTTTGATCAGCTCAATTATACCCAATCGAGCCTTGGAGCAGAGGCTCTCTATCAAAAAATGCGCCTGCTGGAATTCCAGCCTCAGGATCAGCTTCATGACTTAGAAGCCTTCTTTGAAGAGCATCCAGATTTGCGCCTCAAGGTCCAGGTCATTTTCAACCAACTGGGCAAGAAGAACCACAATATGGCGCGTAGCATTGTCGCAAATCCTGGCAAGCATTATGCAGGTTTGCCCCTCTATCTAGCCTTGGCCTGTCTTCCAATCCTCTGTCTCTTTGCCATTCCCTTTGAGCCAGTTGGGGCGATTACCCTCTTGGTGATCAGTGTGATCTTTAATATCGTCTTTTCAAGTTTGCGCAATTGGTCCAATAAAAACCGTCTGGACAATGTTAGCTATCTGGTCCGCATCTTTGCTTCGGCAGAACGCTTGAGCCATCTAGTTTTACCACAACAAGAAGAACTCAAGCAAGCGGTCAAAGCTTTTAAGAAAACGCGGATCCTTGCCAGTGTCTTGCAGAGTCCAACGGGGACTTCTGAGATGGAAATTGTTCTCCTCTACCTCAATGACCTCTTTTTACTCCCGCAGATCGCTCAGGTTTATATTTACAATCAGGTGAAGGCTTATCAAAAAGAGGCCCAGAAACTTCTGGATCTGCTAGGGGAGATGGAAGTCGCTATAAGTCTCTTGCGCCATAAGCGGGATCTAGAAGTGGTCTGTCAGCCAGTTTTTACAGAGACGGGTGGGATTGAAGGTGAGACGCTCTATCATCCCTTGCTGTCCAATCCGATTGCAAATGATGTGCATTTTCAAAAAAATATGGTCATCAGTGGGGACAATGCGTCTGGGAAATCGACCTATTTGAAGACCGTCGCTATCAATGCTATTCTGGCTCAAGGGCTGGGCTTTGCCTATGGAGAAAGCTTGTCCCTGCCTTACGGTCATGTCCTAACGGCTATGGATGTAAGCGATGATATTGAAGTTGGAGATAGCTACTTTATCATGGAGAGCAAAGCTATTTTGCGTATGATTCAGCATCTGAAAAAGCCTGGTTTTCACTACTTCTTTATTGACGAGCTCTTTAAGGGGACCAATACCATCGAGCGGATCGGATCAGGCCTTGGAATTGTCCGCTGGTTGGCTGCCCAAAACTGTCTCTACATGATTTCCAGCCATGATATTGAGCTGGTCGCAGCCTCCGGTGAAGTCAATGATAATTACCATTTTGACAGTCGCTATGTGGATGGCAAGATCGTCTTTGACTACCAGATCAAGCCAGGGTCAGCGGTGACCAAAAATGCGGTCAATACTCTAGAAAGCTTGCATTATCCAGAGGAGATTACGCAAACAGCCAAGGACTTGATTGACCAGTATGAAGAGACGGGACACTGGTCTTTGAAAGAAATTGAAAAAGAATGAAAAACGAACGAAGGAGTTTGTAAATGATCGGTTTAGGGACCTTATACAATGCCTTAGGGGTCGTATTTGGTGGGCTTTTAGGACTGCTCATCGGTCAACGTTTGTCAGAAGATTTTCATGAGACCCTTCTGAAAGTGACAGGAGTTGCTGTATTTGTTTTGGGCATTGCGGGGACCTTGGAAAAGATGCTGGTGGTGCATGGAAGTCATGTAGAAAGTCACGGCAGTATGATGTTGATTCTGAGTCTAGTGATCGGGACCGTTATCGGGGAACTCTTGAAGATTGAGGAGGGCTTTGAGCGACTGGGAACCTGGCTGAAGGAAAAGACGGGTAACCAAGGCGATACCGGTTTTGTTGATGCCTTTATGACCACGGCCTTGACCATTTGTATCGGGGCTATGGCGGTGGTCGGAGCCGTCCAGGATGGCCTGACAGGCGACACCTCGACCTTGTTGGCCAAGGCTATTCTCGATATGGTTATCGTTCTGGTCTTGACCGTTTCAAAAGGAAAGGGCGCGATCTTTGCGGTGGTTCCCCTCGTGATCCTTCAAGGTTTGATCACGCTGTTGGCCCATTTGATCGCACCGATCATGACTCCACAAGCCCTTTCGAATCTGTCCCTAGTTGGCTCCAGCCTCATTCTCTGTGTAGGGATTAACCTCATTTGGGGTAAACGGATCAAGGTCGCTAATCTCCTACCGGCAGTGCTGATTGCCATTATTTGGGCCTTTGTTGGGTGAAAAATAGAAGCTAAGCAGTAGCTTCAGATTTAAGACAAAGTCAACTTAAAAACTTTCCTTAGGTGAGTACGGACGTCAGCGAACTTCTACGAAGTTCCATGACTAAATTAAGATACAGAGGGCGTCTGCGGATAAAGTCAAAATAGGAAGTTTGACGCAGAATCTTTCGATTCTAGGAGAACTTATCTTTTTGACACAATCCGCAGCCCTTGTTCAATTTGTATTGAGCCCCTTCGCTCTTTAATTTCTGGGCTCAGGCTAAAACAGTTTCCCAAACTGTTTTACTCTCAATAATTCCGAGTGCCTGAAACGTATTGTTTCAAGCACTTTTCTCACAGCGGAAAGTTTTTGTATTTTCTTGATTCATTCTAAAAATAGGAACTCATTTTTACTTACTTTTAGAATCGATTAACTTATTTTACTTTAAAATAGTTTGTCTCATTCTAAAGTTAACCGGTAAAGACTGGTTAGCTTTTTTGCTTGTCCTTGTGCTCTTGTTAGAAAAATGGCGGTGCTCCAAAAAGGAGGGACATTATCTTTTTGCAAATACGGGAATTCATTTATGGAAAACAGGATTTCTGGTATGATAGTCGTAATTTCGAATAGGGAGGTTGGAGTCGCCATGAGTGATTTGAATCAGACAGTTGCATTTATTAAAGAAATCGAGAAATTAAAGTCAGTAACAAGGTTTAATAGAACCCTTGATGGACGGTTTGAAAATAGTGCCGAGCATTCCTGGCAGGGTGCGATCGCTGCGATGGTTCTTCAGGATTATTATCCTGAAAAATTGAATATGGAAAAGGTCATGTTTCTGTTACTGATCCATGATTTAGGTGAGATTTATGCTGGAGATACTTGGGTGTTTGATGATGAAAAAAAGCTTCATGCTCATGATAGAGAGCTAGAATCTATAGAAAAAACAATGAGCCTCCTTCCAGAAGCAACATATTTGAATATGAAAAAATCGTGGTTGGAGTTTGAAAAAGGGCAGAGTCCTGAGGCAAGATATGCAAGAGTGATTGACGCATTGGTACCACTGATCAATCACTTGGAAGTGTCAGAAGTCAATTATAATCCTGATCATATCCGTTCAGAGATGGTATTAGAAAAGAAAAATTTTATAAAAAGTGAGTCCAAAGAGTTGTGGAAACTGACAGAAGAGTTGGTTCAGGAAAGTGTAGAAAAGGGCTTGTATTTATAAGATCCTTTGGCCATCAGTAACAACCTTCAGCCCAAGAGGAAGCCACCTGTTTTCACGGGTGGTTTTGACTTGCTTGATCTGTGGTATAATGGAACCAGATAATTTACACCCTTTGAAAGGGAAAAGGTTAGATTGTATGATTAAGTTGATTGCAACAGATATGGATGGAACCTTATTAGATGAGCGAGGAGAGGTGGATCTTCCGCGTCTGGAAAGGATCTTGGACCACTTGGATCAAAAAGGGATTCGCTTTGTCATTGCGACGGGAAATGAAATCCATCGCATGTGCCAGCTCTTGGGTCCTTTGGTCAAGCGGGTGACCCTGGTCGTAGCCAATGGAGCTCGGATTTTTGAGGATGATCAGATGATTCTTGGGAAATTCTGGGATCGAGAGCTAGTAGAGGCGGTTCTTGCTTATTTTAAGGGGCGGGAAATCTCAGACCAGCTGGTTGTGTCAGCTGTCAATGGTGGCTTTGTCAAGGAAGGAACGGTCTTTACAGAGGTTGAGAAATTCATGCAGCCGGAAGTGATTGAAGACTTGTACAAGCGGATGAAGTTTGTTCCGGAATTGACAGCAGATCTATTTGATCAGGTGCTTAAAATGAGCTTGGTGGTTGGCTTGGATCGTCTCGATCAAGTGAGCCAAGAAGTCCAGCGGGCTTTTGGAGATCAGCTCATGGCGGTTTCGAGCGGTTTTGGCAGCATGGATCTCTTACAAGCAGGCATTCACAAGGCTTGGGGTCTGGCTCAATTAATGGAGATGTGGCAGCTTGATGCCAGCCAGGTCATGGCCTTTGGGGATAGCGGAAACGACATCGAAATGCTTGAAATGGCAGGTCACTCCTATGCGGTGGCCAATGCAGAAGCAGGAGTCAAGGCTGTTGCCAAACACCTAGCACCGAGCCATCAGGAAGGTGGTGTCTACCAGGTGATCGAAGAGTATCTAGGATTGACCCCCTGGGAACAAGTGAAAGGAAAGAAGTAGATGGCGGTACAACTGTTAGAAGACTGGCTCTTAAAGGAGCAGGAGAAAATCGTAACAACTTATCGGGAACTCAATCAAGCCCCTCTGAAGGAGCCTGGTTTGATCTTTATTGGAGACTCCATCGTAGAGTATTTTCCCATTCATGAACTATTACAAAGTCCCAAGCACATGGTCAATCGAGGAGTGCGAGGCTATAAGACGGATCTCCTTCGGAAGCATCTAGACGCCCATGTCTTTGGAACGGTGGTGGATCAGATCTTTCTCTTGATCGGGACCAATGATATCGGAAAAGAAATTCCTCAAAAGGAAACCTTGGACAATGTAGAAGCGGTCTTACAAGCAATTATGCGGGACTTTCCGCTTACCCACATCAACCTGATCTCGGTTCTACCGGTCAGTCAAGAAGAGCGCTACAAACAAAAGGTCTATGTGCGGACCAATGAAAAAATTCAAGCCCTTAACCAGGCCTATCACGAATTGGCCCAAGCCTACCACCAGGTCAGCTATGTCGATGTGTACTCGTCTTTATTGGATGAAGTGGGGCAGTTAGCAGAAGCCTATACGACAGATGGCCTTCATTTAAGTGTGGCTGGTTACCGCATTCTAGCCCAAGCTCTGCAGGAGACGTTATAGAGAAAAGAATAGGGAGCGAAAAAAGCCCAATCAGACAAATCTTCAAAGGAAGATTTGTTTTTTTTAAAACTTTTGGTTGACAAATGTAAATCTTAGGTGTAAAATAGCATCATAAGATTTACAAATGTAGATTTAGAAAGGAGAAGCCATGCAAATTTCCAATGCGGAATGGCGCATCATGAAGATTATCTGGATGGAAGGCAAGCAGACCAGCACGGATTTGATCGGCGTCTTGTCCGAGCGCTTTGACTGGTCGAATTCGACCATCAAGACCCTCTTGACGCGCTTGGTGGAGAAAGGCTGTCTGACCAGAGAAAAATCTGGCAAAGCCTTTGTCTACTCGGCTTTGTTGAAGCAGGACCAAAGTTTAGACTTGGTGGTTGAGGATGTGAAAGACAAGGTTTGCTCAAAAAGAATTGTCCAGGTGCTTGAAAACTTGATTCAGGAGAGTGACTTTACGCTTGCAGATCTTAATCAGCTGCAGCAGGTCCTGGAAGAAAAGAAAGCAGAGGCTGTCGAAACAGTCCCTTGCAATTGTATGTAATAGAAAGAAGGAAATTCCATGTTTGGATTGTTAATTAGTATTGTTTGTTTACTTGGGGTTGCTTTTATTGCTTGGTGGTTCTTTGCAGAGCATGAAAAGGTAAGCGGCCACGCTCGTCAGAAATCAGGTTATCAAGAAATTGAAGTCGAAGTTATGGGGGGCTATTCGCCTGAAACCATTGTCCTGAAAAAGAATGTTCCAGCCCGGATCATCTTTAATCGCAAGGATCCCTCTTCATGTCTTGACCAAGTGATCTTTCCAGATTTTGGCGTTCATGAAGATTTGCCTTTAGGTGAAAAACATGTCATTGAAATTACGCCAGAAAAAGCGGGCGAATATGGGTATTCATGTGGAATGAACATGATGCATGGTCACATGATTGTGGAATAAAGGAGTAGGTATGGTAGAAAAACAAAAAGCAGTTGTGGAAAACGGAGTGCAAAAGATCCGTATTACAGCAGAAAAAGGCTATAGTCCAAAGGAATTTCAACTTCAAAAAGGGATCCCTGCTGAAATCACCTTCCATCGGGTCAATCCTTCCGGCTGTTACAAGGAAATTTTGTTTGAAGATCAGGGGATTTTAGAGCCTTTGGAAGTCGGTGTGGATAAGGTCATATCTTTTACCCCGACAGAAACAGGGGACTTCGAGTTTTCATGTGGAATGAAGATGCAAAAGGGTTCCTACACGGTTGTGGAAAAACGCCGTCGTGTCTTAGGTTTACTGGGTCGCTTTTGGATTACTAGTATCTTTACCCTTCCCTTATTGATCTTGATGATCGGGATGATGGCAGGATTTGTATCCCATCCAGTCAGTCGCTGGGGGACTTTTCTAGCGACAACGCCGATTATGCTAGTGGCAGGAGTTCCTTTTATCAAGAGTGCCTGGGCCTCATTTAAGAAGCACCATTCCAATATGGATACCTTGGTAGCTCTTGGAACCCTGGTAGCCTATGTCTATAGTGTATTTGCCCTTTTTACTGGTCAGCCAGTATACTTTGAGGCTGCGGGTTTTATCATCTTCTTTATCCTCTTAGGGCAAATCTTTGAGGAACGGATGCGTAACAATGCCTCCGAGGCTGTGGAAAAGTTGTTGGATTTGCAGGCAAAAACGGCTCAAGTTCTCCGTGATGGGAACTATGTCGAGGTGGCGGCAGAAGATATCCAAATTGATGACTTGATTCGGGTCCGTCCTGGGGAAAAGATTGCGGTTGATGGGACGATTGTAGAAGGAAGTACGACCATTGATGAGTCGATGGTGACAGGTGAAAGCTTGCCTGTGGAAAAATCAGTTGGTGATGCAGTGATCGGCTCCACTATCAACAGCAATGGGACCATTCTCTTTAAGGCTGAAAAAGTCGGTAGTGAGACCCTCTTATCTCAAATTGTGGACTTTGTCAAAATGGCCCAATCCAGTCGTGCTCCTATTCAAGATTTAACGGATAAGATTTCAGGTATCTTTGTTCCAGTGGTGACGATTTTGGCCATTGCGACTTTCTGGGTTTGGTCCGTGCTTCTGGGCGCGTCGCTTCAAGAGGCCATGCTCTATGCAGTCTCTGTCCTCATTATTGCCTGTCCTTGTGCCCTTGGTTTGGCGACGCCGACTGCCCTGATGGTCGGAACCGGCCGTAGTGCCAAGATGGGGGTTCTGATTAAAAATGGAACCGTTCTTCAAGAAGTGCAAAAGATTCAAACCGTTGTGTTTGATAAGACAGGGACTATTACCATTGGCCAACCACTTGTAACCGATGTTGTAGGAGATGAAGCGCGTGTCTTGACACTGGCTGCTAGTCTTGAAACTTTTTCAGAACATCCCCTAGCGCAAGCGGTCTTATCACGAGCAGAAGAAAAAGGTTTGGTGCTAACCCCTGTGGAAAACTTCCAAGCGATCGAAGGAAAAGGGGTCCAAGGTCAGATCGACCAGCAGTTGGTGACCTTGGGAAATGGCAAACTTCATGACGGGACAGCGATGGATCCGGAGCTTGAAAAACGGATGGTAGAGTTGCAAGAGCAGGCCAAAACAGTGATCAGTTTGTCTGTGGATGGGCAAGTGATTGGCTTGATTGCCATTCAAGATGCTCCGAAGGCCAGCTCAAAAGAAGCGATCAAAAAGCTCAAAGAACGGGGCTTGAAAACGGTCATGTTAACAGGGGATAATGAACGGGTGGCCCAAGCTATTGCTAAGCAAGTGGGCATTGATACCGTGATCGCTGATGTGCTCCCTCAAGAAAAAGCCAGCGCCATCCAAAAACTGCAAGAAAGCAGTAAGGTAGCCTTTGTGGGAGATGGGATCAATGATGCTCCAGCTCTTTCGATCGCCGATGTCGGAATTGCTATGGGATCTGGAACGGATATTGCGATCGAGTCCGGTGGCATCGTGCTCACGCAAAATGATTTGCTTGGAGTTGTGCGCGCCTTTGACATGAGTCAAAAGACCTTCCGTCGCATCTTACTCAATCTCTTCTGGGCCTCTATCTACAATATCCTTGGGATTCCAATTGCTGCTGGAGTCTTTGTAGGACTGGGATTGACCCTCAATCCAGAACTAGCAGGTCTTGCTATGGCCCTTAGTTCTGTGTCTGTTTTGACTAGCTCTCTGCTCCTCAATGTCGCAAAGATTGATTAATGAAAATAAGAAGTGGTACAGAATTCTGTATCACTCTTTTTCTCTTTTTCCTAGAACGACAAGGAAAAGGGATAGGTATAAAACTATAGTAAAATACCCTATTGTAGGATAGTTTGTGAAAATTTCTCAAAAAGAGCATCTGTTATGGAATAGGGATTGAGCATCTCTGAGCAGATCCTTATACATGTGAATCTCTTTGTGATAAATTAATACTGTAATCGTTTTGTAAATCGTTTTCATGAGAAAAGTCAGAAAAAACTCATTTTCAAGGCGAGATGATCGCAAAGATGAAGTAGAAGCGCTATGCTGCATTTTAAGGGATCAAAATAGAATTAAAGGAGAGTTAGAATGACTCAAGGAAAAATTACTGCATCTGCAGCAATGCTTAATGTATTGAAAACATGGGGCGTAGACACGATCTACGGGATCCCATCAGGAACACTTAGCTCATTGATGGACGCTTTGGCTGAGGACAAAGATATCCGTTTCTTGCAAGTTCGCCACGAAGAAACAGGTGCTCTTGCAGCGGTTATGCAAGCTAAATTTGGCGGATCTATCGGTGTTGCAGTTGGTTCAGGTGGACCTGGTGCAACTCACTTGATCAACGGTGTTTACGATGCAGCTATGGATAACACTCCATTCCTTGCTATCCTTGGATCACGTCCAGTTAACGAATTGAACATGGATGCCTTCCAAGAATTGAACCAAAACCCAATGTACAACGGTATCGCTGTTTACAACAAACGTGTAGCTTACGCAGAGCAATTGCCAAAAGTGATTGACGAAGCTTGCCGTGCTGCCGTTTCTAAAAAAGGTCCAGCTGTCGTTGAAATTCCAGTAAACTTTGGTTTCCAAGAAATCGACGAAAACTCATACTACGGATCAGGTTCATACGAGCGTTCATTCATCGCTCCTGCTTTGAACGAAGTTGAAATCGACAAAGCTGTTGAAATTTTGAACAACGCTGAACGTCCAGTTATCTATGCTGGTTACGGTGGTGTTAAAGCTGGTGAAGTGATTACTGAATTGTCACGTAAAATCAAAGCACCAATCATCACAACTGGTAAAAACTTCGAAGCTTTCGAATGGAACTATGAAGGTTTGACAGGTTCTGCTTACCGTGTTGGTTGGAAACCAGCCAACGAAGTGGTCTTTGAAGCAGACACAGTTCTTTTCCTTGGTTCAAACTTCCCATTTGCTGAAGTTTACGAAGCATTCAAGAACACTGAAAAATTCATCCAAGTCGATATTGACCCTTACAAACTTGGTAAACGTCACGCCCTTGACGCTTCAATCCTTGGTGACGCAGGTCAAGCAGCACAAGCTATCCTCGACAAAGTGAACCCAGTTGAATCTACTCCATGGTGGCGTGCAAACGTGAAGAACAACCAAAACTGGCGTGATTACATGAACAAACTCGAAGGTAAAACTGAGGGTGAATTGCAATTGTATCAAGTTTACAATGCAATCAACAAACATGCTGATCAAGACGCTATCTACTCAATCGACGTAGGTGACACTACTCAAACATCTACTCGTCACCTTCACATGACACCTAAGAACATGTGGCGTACATCTCCACTCTTTGCGACAATGGGTATTGCCCTTCCTGGTGGTATCGCTGCTAAGAAAGACAATCCAGATCGCCAAGTATGGAACATCATGGGTGACGGTGCATTCAACATGTGCTACCCAGACGTTATCACAAACGTTCAATACGACCTTCCAGTTATCAACGTTGTCTTCTCAAATGGTAAATATGCCTTCATCAAGGACAAATACGAAGACACAAACAAACATTTGTTTGGTTGTGACTTCCCTAACGCTGATTATGCTAAAATTGCAGAGGCACAAGGTGCTGTTGGATTTACAGTTGACCGTATCGAAGACATCGACGCAGTCGTTGCTGAAGCTGTTAAATTGAACAAAGAAGGTAAGACAGTTGTCATCGATGCTCGCATCACTCCACATCGTCCACTTCCAGTAGAAGTTCTTGAGTTGGATCCAAAACTTTACTCAGAAGAAGCAATCAAAGCCTTCAAGGAAAAATACGAAGCAGAAGAACTCGTACCATTCCGCCTCTTCTTGGAAGAAGAAGGGTTGCAATCACGCGCAATCAAATAATCCTGCTCGTCGAAAATCAAATGTAAACTGCGTTATCTTCACCTTGCCGTACTCCAGTACTGCCTGCGGTTCGATGCCTTGTTTATTCTTTGATTTTCTTAGAGCAGAACTTAAAAAGATCGGAGCAATCCGGTCTTTTTGTGGAGGACAGTAAATGAATTTAAATCAATTGGATATTATTGTTTCAAATGTTCCCCAAGTCTGTGCCGACTTGGAGCGTATTTTTGATAAAAAAGCCGATTATGTTGACGACAGTTTTGCTCAGTTTACGATTGGCAGTCACTGTCTCATGTTGTCTCAAAATCATTTGGTTCCTTTGGAAAACTTTCAGTCAGGAATCATTCTTCATGTCGAGGTTGAAGATGTAGACCAGAACTACAAACGATTGAAAGAGCTTGGTATCCAGGTTTTAAACGGTCCAGTTGTAACCGATTGGGGAACTGAAAGCCTGCTAGTTAAAGGCCCTTCCGGACTAGTGCTTGATTTTTATCGTATGAAGTAGGTAATTCTATTATCAAAAAATTTAAACGTTCTTGGAGTGGAACATAAAAAGATCGGAGTTATCCGGTCTTTTTATGTTCCCAAGTGTAGGAGTTACCTTAGAATAGGTTCAGTTTTTCATAGGATCTTGTAGGATTTTTGGGAAAGAGAAGGGTATAATAGAACTATCAAATCAAGTGAGGTAGAGAGATGACCGACAAACTTCAATTTCCAGATGGTTTCCTTTGGGGTGGGGCGACGGCTGCTAACCAGTGTGAGGGAGCTTATAATGAAGACGGCCGTGGCTTGGCTAATGTGGATGTGGTGCCGATTGGGCCTGATCGGCACGCCATTATTACGGGTCAGAAAAAGATGTTCGACTTTGAAGAAGGCTATTTTTATCCAGCTAAAGATGGCATTGATATGTACCATCGCTACAAGGAAGACATTGCGCTCTTTGGGGAAATGGGCTTTAAAACCTATCGTTTGTCCATTGCCTGGTCTCGGATCTTCCCTAAAGGAGATGAACTAGAGCCGAATGAAGCAGGTCTACAGTTCTATGAAGACCTCTTTAAGGAGTGCCACAAGTATGGCATTGAGCCCTTGGTGACCATTACCCACTTTGACTGTCCCATGCATTTGATTACTGAGTATGGAGGTTGGCGCAGTCGTAAGATGTTGGAATGTTATGAACGTCTCTGCCGGACCCTCTTCACTCGCTACAAGGGCTTGGTCAAATACTGGCTAACCTTTAATGAGATCAATATGATCCTCCATGCGCCTTTTATGGGAGCGGGTCTCTGCTTTGAAGAAGGGGAGAATGAGGAGCAAGTCAAATACCAGGCAGCTCACCATGAGTTGGTCGCTTCAGCCATTGCTACCAAGCTAGCCCATGAGATTGATCCTAACAATAAGGTCGGCTGTATGCTGGCGGCTGGGCAAAACTATCCGCATACCTGTGCTCCACGAGATGTCTGGGCTGGTCTAGAAGAAGACCGCAAGAACTATTTCTTCATCGATGTGCAGGCGCGTGGGGAATACCCTAACTATGCCAAGAAAGAGTGGGAGCGTCAGGGAATCACGGTCGAGATGACCGAGCAGGACCTTCAATTGTTGAAAGACCATACAGTGGACTTTATTTCCTTCTCCTACTATGCCAGTCGGGTCGCTTCGGGCGATCCAGCTGAAAGGGAGAAGACAGCGGGCAATATCTTTGCCTCTCTGAAGAACCCCTATCTAGAAAGCTCGGAATGGGGTTGGCAGATTGACCCTCTTGGTCTCCGCATTACCCTCAACACCATCTGGGATCGCTATCAAAAGCCTCTATTTATCGTAGAAAATGGACTAGGCGCCGTTGATACCCCGAATGAAGCCGGTGAGATTGAGGATGACTACCGGATTGATTACCTGGCTGCTCACATCAAGGCCATGCGGGAGGCCATCAACGAAGATGGCGTTATCCTCTGGGGTTATACGACTTGGGGCTGTATTGACCTGGTCTCTGCTGGGACAGGAGAAATGAAGAAGCGCTACGGTTTTATCTATGTCGACCGGGACAACGAAGGCAAGGGAAGCTTGGAGCGCTCACGTAAGAAATCCTTCTATTGGTACAAAGAAGTCATTGCGACAAATGGGGCTTCTGTTGAATAAAAGTTTTCGGTACCTGCTGGCCGACTTTCTCCTATAAACGAAAAAGCATAGAATCCCAACCACAAGCTGGGGTCCTAAGCTTTTTGTATGTAGTTTAGCCAAGTACTTACGGATTTACTGGTCGTAATCTAAGACATTGTTCTCGATGACAAACTTAGATTCAGCGGAAATGTCGGCTGCTCCTAGTTGCAATTGTGAACTTCCGTCTGGATCTAGGATATGCCACTGGCCGTCCTTATGGGCAAAGATGGCCTCAAATGTGACGTTATGATTCTTGTCTCGAATGGGCAGAACAAATGCTTGATCTGTATTCTCTAAGAGAATCTCTTCTTTTTTTTCAAAGTTATAGATATAAAATTGCCCAGTTCTTTGTCCCAAACCATGGAGTTCATCGACTTTTTGCCAATTCTCAAACTTATTCCGAACAAGGGATTCATTATAAATCTTGTTGAAGGTTTCGTTCCGTTTCTTCGTTTCTTCCTCGTCTAGTGTTTTCTGAAACTCTGCAACCTTTTTAGTCGTTTGGATGGTTTGTTTGTTTTGCTCCCTGATTTGCTGGCGGTGGATGACTCGCATCATTCTTGCAGCAACGCCCAGGATGACAAGGATGGATACAAGACTGATTTTAGTTTTAGCATTATTTTTCATAGATGAGTCTCCCTATTGTGTCATTGGTCCTATTATACCCTTAGAAAGAAAGGATCGTCAAGTTCATCTTGTGATGACCTAACATGCAGATCTACCTGGGGACAATAGAATTTTATCAGATTTTCATTGACGAAGGTCCCTTTATTTGATAGGCTAGGGGAATAGAACTGATTTCGCAAGAAAAGAAAAAAGGAGCGAGGCAAGTGGCACGGATTTTATTAATCGAGGATAATAATGATATCCAAGAAATTTTATACAGTCTCTTAAGTGAAGATCATGAGGTCCTTCAAGCTTTTTCAGGTACAGAAGGGCTGCGGCTCTTCCAGCAAGAAGCCATTGATTTGCTCCTTCTGGATATCATGCTTCCAGGGAAAAATGGGGACCAGGTCCTTGAGGAGATCCGTTTGCAGAGTCAGACACCGGTTATCATGATGACCGCTCTGGGAGATAAACACCTCATTAGCCAGTATCTCCTTGCAGGTGCCAATGATTATATTGTCAAGCCCTTTAATCTGGACGAAGTGGCGGCTCGGGTGACGGTGCAGTTGAGAAATCAACCGACGGTAGCACAGGAAGCTCAATCGTCGCAAAAGCTATCCTTTAAGAATTTGGTCTTAAATCCAGAAACCTTTGAATTGGAGTCCGGAGAACAGACGCTTCGCTTGGGCAAAAAAGAATTTCAAATTTTTGAGACCTTGCTGGCGCATCCAAAGAAGATTTTTACCAAAGAAGAATTGTATGAGGCGGTCTGGGAAGAAGTTTATCTGCCTGGAGACAATACCCTCAATGCTCAATTAAGCAATCTTCGAAAGAAAATTGCCCAGCTTGATCCAGATGAGGACTATATTGAAACGGTCTGGGGCTTGGGTGTTCGCTTGAAAGGAGAAAAGTAATGTGGGGATTGGTTCTAATTCTAGTCGTCCTTGTCCTTTTCTTGGGCTTGGGCTATGCTCGCTTGCTTTCTGCTTTAAAGGATTTGCAGGAACAGATTCAACAGAAGCTCCAAAATGGGAGTGGGGTACGGCTGACCTCTCAGGTCTCAAAAAAAGAATTGGTCGCCTTGACCAAGCAGGTCAGTGATCTCTTTGACCAGATCGAGCGGACCAATCGGATTGCCTTTCAAGAGAAAAAGACCTTGGATATGGCCATCAGTAATATTGCTCATGATATTCGGACGCCTTTGACCATTGCATCGGGCTATACCCAACAAATCATCAAAGGAGGGACGCAGGAAGAAGAAAAGCTGAAGAAAATTGCTTCCAATCTTCAAGTCGTCTCAAAACGTTTGGAATCTCTCTTGGAATACAGACGCTTGATGGAGGGAGCTATTCAGCCTCGGATTTCAGACGTCGATCTCAGCCAAGTCCTGACCCAGCAGTTGTTCCAGTATTATGACAGCCTGTCTGAGGCGGGGATTGCCTTAGAGGTAGAGCTAGAAGAGCATCTTCATTATGCTACGGATCCAGAGCTCTGGGAGCGCCTCTTGCAAAATATGCTCAGCAATGTCCTCAAGCATGGGAAGGATCAGGCCCGCTTGACCTTGATGTCGGATGAGGACACGATTCGGGTCGAGCTGCGCAATATTGTGCAACAACCGATCCAGCACTTAGACCAGTTGGCTAGTCGCTTCTACTCAGAAAATCTGTCGGATACAGAAGAGTCTTCTGGCTTGGGTCTCTACATTATTCAAAATTTTGTAGAGATCTTAGGAGGCGACTTGCAACTGGCAACAGAGGCAGATTGGTTTGTTTTGACCATTACACTAAGAAAAAAGGCTTGAGCATCGCTCAAGCCTTTTTGTTATAAATCTTTGTGTTTGAAAGTAGCGAGTCCTAGGAAGCCGAAAACAAGGATGAATCCAAGGGCAATCGAGAGAGTGTTGTTCGTTGCTGTCGTACTTTGGACCATGGAATATTGGAATTCCAAGTTTAGATAGTGGAGAATGTCAATATCTTTAAAGAAAAGCGCAGGAAGGCTTAAGAGGATATTTCCAATGAAGTAGCCGACGAAGGCCAAGGTGATGGATTGGCTAGCGTAAAGGAGGAAGGAAATGATACTGACCCAAGCCAAGGTGGAAAGGAACTGAATCAGCACGGTCAGTCCAAAATGAGCAAGGAAGTGCTCTGGCATGGTTCCAAGTCCATTGTAGAGGGTCGCGATCAAGAAGACGAGACCATAAGAAACAAGAAATTGGAAGAGGGCAATGGTCAGGACAACAGCGCTTTTAGCAAAGTAGTAGCTGGTGCGCGAAACGCCATAGGCCAGACTATTCTTGTATAAGTTTTGCGTTAAGTCTGTTCCCAGAACCAAGGTGATGACAATAATGGTAAAGAGGATAGTCACACTGATGCTGGAAGAGTAGTTGGTCAAGGCTTTAAAGCCCGTCCAAACTTCAGTCGCTTGGGGTAATTTGGATTCCGTATTGACGCCGACGTGGCCGGTAGCTCCAAAGATGACTCCAGACAGGATGTTGAGTACGAGAATGGCTTCTGTGATCCAAAAACCTTTGGAGCGAAAAAGTCTGTAAAAATCAGCTTGAATAGTATGCAACATGATAAATCTCCTAAATGAAATAAGTGGGATAAGTAATACAAGACGGTGGTTTGACTAGTCTACCAAGTCCGTAAAGAATTTTTCCAGATCTTGGCGGGCATAGTAGATTTCGTCCACGTCAATATCCGCTTGCACGAGGGCTTTGACAATGACCTTAATATCGTGAGTCTGTCCGAAGATATGGATTTCGCCATCTTTATCGATGACCTTGATACGGTGATGGAGTTGATCCTGGATCAGTTGACTGGCAAGGGCTAGCTGGCTAGTCTTGAGGATGATGTAATCTTCTCCTTGTTCTTCGAATTCAGCCTTGCTAATTTCTTTGATCAGGCGTCCTTGGTCGACAATGCCAAAGCGATTGGCAACCAGATAGAGTTCGGAGAGGATGTGGCTGGAAATGAGGATGGTCATTCCAAGTTCATCGTTGAGGCGCTTGATCATCTGACGGAATTCCTTGATTCCGACTGGATCGAGACCATTGATGGGTTCGTCCAAAATGAGGAAGTCGGGTTTGGCAATGAGCGCAATCGCAATTCCCAACCGTTGTTTCATCCCGAGTGAAAAATCACGGAATTTCTTCTTACCCGTATTATTCAGGCCGACATAGTTCAAGGTTTCTTTGATGACCTGGTCGGGATTTGGGATATGGCGAGCCTTGCAATAGTAGACCAGATTTTGATAAGCGGTCATATGCTTGTGGGCCACAGGACTCTCAATGACGGAACCAACCCGTTTTAGGGCTTGCGTCCACTGGGAGCGATTTGTAGAAGAAAAGAGAGAGACGCTTCCGTCAGTTTCTTGAATCAGCTGGGTGATGACCTTGATGAGGGTGGTTTTCCCAGTCCCGTTTTTACCGATCAGGCCGTAGACGTCGCCTTTGCGAATGGTGAGATTCACATCATTTAAGGCGTATTGATGACCGAACTTTTTACTCAAATGGGAAATTTCTAATACTTTTTCCATGGTTTTCTCCTTCGTCCAAATGACTAGTTATTTTCTTTACACTCTTAGTATACAGCTTGCTTTTCAAATAACTATCAAGCAATTCTCAAATATTTCTAAAAAAAGAGAGTGGGACAGAAATCGGTAATTCGTTAGAATTCGATTTCGTCGTCCCACCTCCGCACAGTTGAGTAGGGCTGTAAAAGCTGATGAAATCAGCGTAGTAGAGCCCACTCAACCACTGCGTCTTGCTCGACAATCCAAAAATAATTGAGAGGCTAGGACTTTTGTCCCAGCCTCTTCATTTTAAAACCCAGCAACAAACTCTTTGATGGCTTGCGCGAGTTCATAGGGTTTCTCGGTATTGAGTAGATGGCCTCCGTTTGCGATTTCTTGATAGCGACCTTTTGGCAGGAGCTTGGCCAATTTTTTAGAAGAAGATTGATTGGCCCAATCTTTGCTACCACAAATCACCAAGCTGGGGAGAGGGCAAGCTTTAGCGGTATCGGTTAAATTGAGCCCTTTTAATTCGGTCAAGATTTGAAGCATCTGTTGTTTATTGGCATCTTGTTTTTCAAAAACATGCTTGGGAAGTAGACGAAAGAGAAGAATCTGGAGCCGATAGAGGGGATTGGTGTTGAGTTTGTATTGTGTTCCTGCAAGGACCAAGCCCTTGAGTTGCGGGAAGTCTTGTCTTGAGAGATCAAGAGCGAGCACGCCACCTAGTGAGAGTCCTACCAGAATAAAGGGTTCGCTTTCTTGCTGGAGGCGCTCCATCAACCTTTTTTTGACTTCCTGATAGCTTTCTTTTTGATGGGAGAAAATATCAAAAGTTTTGGAGTGCAAGGGTGAAAGTGCAAATTGGACTCCTTGCCAAGAGAGGACATCTTGCCCTAGTCCATGTAAAAAAATAAGTTTCATCAGGAATCCTTTCTTTGAAAATCGAGTTCGTAGAGACCACGAAGAGCATTGCAGGCATAGATACGATCGGCGTCTGTCAAATCGTTCAACGTCAAGAGTTTTTCTTCCACCTGCTGGGTCTCAAGAAGATGGCGCCGATAAATGCCATCGAGTAAGGGGAGATGAGCTGGTGGGGTATAGAGTTGTCCCTCTATTTCCAGCACCAGATTGCCAATCGTCGTCTCCAGTAAGGTTCCATCTGGCAGATGGAAAATTTGCTCGTGATCTGACTGGTTGAGATGGTCTCTCTGACTCGTTTTGAAATAAGTAAATGGCGTCGCTAAATCAAGCTTCTGCTCGGTCAGTTGGGCCTGTAGATAGCTAGCTGGCAAGTCTGTCAGCTCCGTGATTACTAGGTGAAAGGTCCCGTTTTTTTGCAAGGCGATCCGACAACGATAGTCAAGGTTGGATTCCAAATGAGCAAGCTCTTCTTGAAGTTCTTTCAGAAGTTTGGGTTCATCATAAGGATAGGCAAAGTAGCGACTAGCCTCTCTCAAACGGGTTAGGTGTTGGTCTAAGAAAGTCAACTCTCCTTGGTGAATGTGGCCGGTCGTCAGGAGCTCAAAGCGAGGCTCTTGACGGTAAAGGACAGCTGATTTTTGCTTGGTTTCCTGGTATTCACTTTCCCACTTACTGTCCCAAGTGATGCCTCCTCCCACGCCATAGATGGCTTGATTTCCTTGCATTTGAAGGGTCCGGATGGCTACATTAAAAATCCGTTTCCCTTTTGGAAGAAGGATGCCGATCGTTCCACAGTAGACACCTCGAGGAGCCTTCTCCGTCTTTTGGATGATTTCCATAGTGGAGATCTTCGGTGCTCCTGTAATCGAGCCACAAGGAAAGAGAGCTCGGAAGGTTTGGACCAGGTCGACCTCAGCTCGTAAGCGACTTTCAATGGTCGAGGTCATCTGCCAAACAGTGGAGTATTGCTCGACTTGGCAAAGACGGGTCACCTGCTCACTTCCAATCTCCGAAATCCGGTTCATGTCATTGCGGAGGAGGTCGACGATCATCATGTTTTCTGCTCGATTTTTCGGATCGGCTTCTAACCAAGCAGCCTCTTGCAGATCCTCTTGGTTGGTGAGACCACGGTGCGTCGTTCCCTTCATCGGGCGCGTGGTCAGTAGCCGGTCGTCTTGCTCAAAAAAGAGCTCAGGACTGATAGAGAGGATGGAGACATCATCGTGCTGGATGAAGGCATTGTAATGGGCCTTTTGCTCAACCACTAAGCGGTTGTAGATGGCCAAAGGGTCTGCTTTTAGCTCTTGAGAAAGCTGGACAGTGTAGTTGACCTGGTAGGTATCTCCCTGGCGGATATGGTGATGGATGGTCTCGATAGCTTCTTTATAAGCAGGTGCCTCTACCTCTTCCTTCCAATTAGCTGGAAGATCCACTGCCCCATAGTGCTCTGGGAAAGGAAGGGTTTCGACCTCCTCGTGGATCGTAAAATAGAGGAGATACTCTCCCATAAGAGGTGCTGGATGGACAGCAAACTTCTTCTCAAAAGCAGGAGCAGCCTCATAGCTGATATAGCCAACAGCATAAAAGCCTTTCTCTTGGTAGGCTTCGACTTCTCTAAGAAGAGCCTCTACCTGGTCGAGGTTTCTAGTTTTTAATTCCTTTATGGGCTTGGTGAAAAGGTGGCGCAATCCAAGCTCTTTAAAATCAATAATCGTTTGTTTATGCATGCTTTGAGTATATCAAAAATAGAGGAAAAAAGGTAGATAAGGATGTAAGATTCCTTGCTTGGCCTTCCCTTTCATGCTAAAATAACCATAGAAACTGCTTTGGGCAAGGAGTAGGACCATGCAAAAGAATCCCCTCTATAACACCTCTAGTATCAGCTTTTTTCAATACCTCTTTGCGATTGCAGTGATATTGGTGCATAGTGGTCGCTTGACCTCTTATGAGCCACTGCATTTTGGTCTCAAGAGCATGCTTGGCCGGCTAGCGGTGCCATATTTTATCGTCTGTGCCAGCTTTTTCCTCAAGCAATCACTAGGGAATTCTCAGAAAATAAAGGCCTATCTGGTCAAAATCGTAAAAACCTATTTGTTTTGGAGTTTTGTTTACCTTCCTTATGCCTGGCTCTTTTTCTCTAGTCTCCATCTTCCTATCTATCTTTTTCCAGCAGGTGTTCTCATTGCACTGATCTATCTGGGAATGTGCTACCAACTCTGGTATATTCCGGCCTTTCTACTGGGCTTGTTTTTGGTCAATCAATTGGTCAAACGTCTAAGCATGGTTTGGACGGGGTTGATCACCTTGCTCCTATACTGCTGGGGCTTGATCGAGACCTATTCGGCTTATCTGGACACCACGAGTCTTCTTAAAGGCTACCAAGCTCTACAGCAATTTATTTTTTACAGCGAGAAATGGTCTCTTTTACACGCCTATTTTTATCTATATGGGTTACTATCTGTATGACCATTTTCATGCACAAACCTTTAAGGTTCACCGTTGGCAAAAGCTATCTCTCGCCTTTGGTTTGTTCTGTATAGAAGGTACCATCATTTTTCAACATGAAGGAATCGATAAGAACTTTTTCTTATTATTTCCTATTGTGACGGTCTATTTTGTCAATGCCTGCCTGCGATCGTCCTTTTTGAAAAGCTATGATTTACAGTATTTAAAGCAAATGAGTATAGCCCTTTACTTTTCGCATCCGATCTTTATCGAGTGGGCTTGCTATGGCTTTAGCAGCCTCCCCCTTACTTATCCAGATAGGGGCAAGCTGATTTTTGTGACTGCCTTGTTTGGTAGTCACCTTTTTGGACTAGCTATGCTGTGGGTACGAGATAAGAAGAAAAATCAAAAAACTTCACCAATCTAGGATAAGATGAAGTCTTTTTTATGACTTAGTAAGGGCAATTTCCTCTAGCTTTGTGGAGCTTTTTTCAATTCCCGAACGTTTTCAAGAAAACTTCAGAAAATTCTTGACTTCTGATGAAATAGGCGTATGATTAGTTGTGAACTGTTGAACAATTCTTTTCAAGAGAAACCCTGATGTCGACTAAGGGATCTGTGAAAGGTGAAGCGGTTCAAATCAAAAATCTACAGAGCGTTGCGTCCGAAAGTCTAAACAGACACGGCTCTTTAAAAACAAAAGGAGAAGATTATGAAAACAGAACCGATTCATCGTACCAGTATGTGGAAATTTAAGTTAAGTGCTGCCACCATGACTTTGATTCCCGCTGCCGTGGGGATTAACTATGTTGCCAAAGCCTTGGCGGAGGGGTTAAAGTTGCCCGTTTGGCTGGGGTCTTTGGGAACCTTTCTTGCCAGCATGTTGGCTGGGCCGGTTGCCGGTGCCATCAGTGGTTTCATCAACAACGTGATCTATGGGCTGACCTTATCGCCAATTTCAACCGTGTATGCGATTACCAGCATCGGAATTGGGATTGCTGTCGGAGTTTTGCACGCCAATGGGTGGTTCTCGTCAGCGCGACGAGTATTTGTTTCTGCTATTATTATTGCCATCGTTTCAGCTGTCATTTCAACGCCACTCAACGTCATCTTTTGGGGTGGTCAGACCGGTATCGCTTGGGGTGACTCATTGTTTGCGGTAATGGTCGCCAATCATGCACCAGTGTGGCTGGCCTCATTTATCGATGAGTTTGTCTTGGATATTTTGGATAAAGTCTGCGTGGCCTACCTGGCATTCTTCATCTATCGTCAGCTGCCGAAGCGGATGGTGCACTTCTTTAGCGGTGATAAATGATGACTGATCAAACATTGATTTCTGGAGCGCCACGGGTCAAGCTCAAGTGGTACCAGGTGATCGATCCGATTACTAAGCTCTTGTTCATCTTGGACATGACGTTGTTGAGCTTTGCCAGTATGAATTTATTGCTTCAGGCCGGATTAATTCTTGTCGCAACACTGCTATTGTTATTTTCTAAATTGAGTTCTACCATCTTTAAGGCGCTGGGATTCAGCCTGTTTCTGATTTGCACCATGCTGATCATCCAAGGGTTATTTTACAGTTGGAATCAAACTGTGCTGTTTTCTGTGCTTGGGGTGTCGTTCTACAAAGAAGGCCTGATTTACGCCACCACTCTGGGTTGTCGAGTATTGGTGATTATTTTGACCAGTGGCTTTTTTATGGTGACCACGAGTATTTCAGAAAACGCGGCCTATTTGGAACAGTCCGGATTGTCTTATAAAACCGTCTACGTTCTGATGTCGGTGTGTTATATTTTGCCGGAAATGATGCGCAATATGCGGAAAATCCAGCAGGCACAAAAAGTTCGCGGAACCAATCCGCAAAAAACGTTGATTCAGAAATTAAAGTCAGTCCTGCCGGTTCTAATTCCATTGGTGATTAAGACCTTGGATCAATCGATGGCGCGGTCGATTTCTCTCCAACTGAGAGGTTTTGATAATCTCAACCGGACTGTCAGAACCTCCCAGCGCGTGTATCGCCTGTCGCGGACGCTGCACATTGGTCTGACTGGATTGGCAATTTTATTGATTGGGTGGAAGATATGGACGAAGATAAACGGATTGTAATTGAAAATTTGACCACCCGTTATCCGGGTACTGAGCAACCACAACTGCGTCAGATTAACGCGGAGGTTCATACCGGCCAGGTGGTTGGGATTATCGGGAATAGCCACTCCGGCAAATCGACATTGTGCCGTGTGCTGGCAGGGGTCATTCCCAAAATGGTGTCTGCTGAGATTGAGGGCGACTGGCACATGTTTGGCCAGCGAGTGTCCGACAATTGGCCCGTTTATAATGCCATGAATGGAGTTGTACTGCAAAATCCAGCTGGCCAACTAAGCGGGTTGGCAGACACGGTTGCCGATGAAATTGCCTTTGACTTGATTAATCAGGGAATGGCTGAAGGACTGATTCAAAAACGGGTTGAAGAAGTTGCCACGCAAATGGGGCTGATTGAACAGCTGAATTTGCGTCCCGAGAGCCTTTCCGGTGGTCAGATCCAGCGGTTGGCAATTGCCACGGCGATTGCGACTAACCCGGCTGTTTTGATTATGGATGATCCGACCAGTCAGATGGATCCCCTTGGCCGCCGACAATTTTTCCAATGGCTGGCCCAAGTCAAAGAGACGACTGTCTTCATTGTCACCAGTGAAATTGACGATTTGTGCGAAGTCGCCGACGTTGTATGGGTGCTGCACGAGGGTCAAATGGTAGCCCAGGGCAGGCCGGGTGAGGTGTTTAATCATTTGGCAGCTGACTGGCAGATTCCAGCCCCGACAATCCAGCAACTTGCTCAAAAAATGGATTGGCACTTGGCTGATGGCCGGTATCCGGTGAATGACGCTGAACTGAAGGAGGTTTGTTATGTCCACAATTGAACTGAACCACCTGACGTTCACTTATCCGGAACGGTCCTTTAGCTTGGATGTTGAAGACAAACTCTTCGCCGATCCGATGGTGGCGATTGTCGGCCAAAATGGTGCCGGCAAATCAACGCTCTTCAAATTATTGACGGGCTTGCTGACACCACAAACCGGTGTGATTAAGATCGATGGAGAAAATTTTAATGATCTTAAACCAGTCGAAAAGTTACTGAAGGTTGGGATTACTTTTCAGAATCCTGACGATCAGCTTTTTAACCCGACCGTTCAACGAGAGGTGGAGTGGAGTGTCGCGCAGGTCATGGATGACCACGACACGATTACGAGGCGGGCTTTAGCGGCTCTAAAAAGAGTTGGCTTGGATGATAAAACAGCTGAAAGTCCATATGACCTGTCATTGTCGGAACGCAAGCTGTTGAGCGTTGCCACAGTTTTGGCAGTGGATCCGGCGATTTATTTATTTGATGAGCCGATGATGTCGCTTGATTGGGAAAGCCGGCGCAAGTTGACCGCAATTTTCCATCAGTTGGCTGATTCGGGCCACCAAGTTGTGACCATCACCCATGACATGGATTGGGTCGCCGCCGAGTTTGAGTCGGTGTATGTTATGGAACACGGGAAGTTTGGCTTCGCCGGCAGTCCACGGGAATTGTTCAGCGATCACGAACTTGTCCAGAGAGTGGGATTACTACCACCGCGGATTATGGACATAGCGGAGTCGCTGGGTGATTCACAGACATATTTATCGGTTAATGATTATTACCAGAAAAATCGAGATGTATAGAAAAAGTCACCTCTGCGGGTTTTCCAGGTTGAAGGATTAACTTCAGCTTCTGGCAAGAACTCACATGGGTGACTTTTGTGTTTAATAACGTTTCATGATCATCGGGTGCTTCCTCAGATCACTTGGTTTGATTTTACTTTGTTTCATGGTCATAATCATATACCATTTCTTTTGGATCTTTTGTTTGACTAATACAAAATAGGTCTTCATAGGTCTTCGCATTTTTAGCGCCCATTAGGATCATCAGTATAATTTTCTGAATTAGGAGACTGTCCCGTCACTATTCGAACTTCGTCTCCCAACTTACGCTGTTCCCATTCATCCGCGAATCCTTTAAATCGCAATTCTGGAACTTTCTTTTTAACTGAATCATCTATTTTCGCCATAGTCCCCACCATTTTATTGGTTTTTCTTGATTTACCTTATCAACAGTCTGGTTGGTTGGTACCAATAGACCAAGGCGGCCAAGAAAGGCTACTAGTAACAATTAATAAATACAAGAGGTGGGCATGTTGCTCCACCTCTTTTTGTGATATACTAGAGTAGTTTTTGAGACCTTGTAGAAAAACTCTCATTTCAAAGAAGGAAAAGGAGAAAACATGGACATCTTTTTGAGGAGTATATCCGGTATCCTCGTCATCCTAGGCATGATTTTAGTGGGCTTTGTTATCGGTGAAAGAGGCTGGTTTGATGACAAGTCACGTGGCTTGATCGCAAAGCTAGTCACTCAAGTTGCTCTGCCCTGCTACATGCTCTACACCATCACACAGCGTTTCACAGCAGCTGACCTTCTAAAAATGTTGCCAGCATTGCGATTTCCTGCCCTGTCTATGGTCGTTTTGCTTGGCATCGCGACAGCAGTAGCCAGGATCTTTGCAGTGAGACAGGATCGCCGTGGCCTCTTTATTTCCATGTTTTTTAATTCCAATACCATTTTCGTGGGACTCCCCATTAACCAAGCCCTCTTCGGGGATGCCAGTATTCCCTATGTTTTGATCTATTACATGTGTAATACGACCTTTTTCTGGACCTTGGGGACCTACCTGATTCAGAGGGATGGTGAGGGAGAAGCTCAGTTTGATCTCAAAACGAGTCTGAAAAAAGTCTTTTCACCTCCTCTGATGGGCTTCATCTTGGGACTAGTCATGGTGGTGCTGCAGATAAAGCTCCCTGCATTTCTAGCCAGTGATTTGCAGTATCTGGGCAATTTAACAACCCCCTTATCCATGATTTTCATCGGTTTGTCGGTATCTCATGTAGGCGTGAAGCAGTTGGTGCTTGGAAAAGATCAGCTCCTCATTCTACTAGGACGCTTCGTGGTTGCTCCACTCCTAATGGCGACCATTGTTTACCGGGCCCCTCTTCCAAGCTTGATGAAGCAAGTCTTTATCATCCAGTCCGCTATGCCAGTGATGACCAATGCCCCGGTCGTTGCCAGACTCTACGGAGCTGATAGTGATTACGCAGCGGTTATGGTGACAGAGACGACCCTTGCTACCATGGTGGTCATTCCGATACTCATGGTGTTGATGGCCTGATCGTTTTTTAAAAAAGTGAAGCAAAAGTCTTGCTTTTCTTTTTATTTGTGTTATACTTGTTCTTGTATTAGATACAAGTTATCTAAAGGAGTTTATATGGATACGAAATTTTCAGTGGCCTTACATATCCTAACCATGATTAGCGAGAGTAAGGATACCTTAAGTTCTCAAGCACTAGCAACTAGCGTTGGCACCAATGCGAGTTACATTCGAAAGGTAATCGCCTTATTGAAAAATGCTGGACTAATCCAGTCTCATCAAGGAAAAACGGGCTACCAACTTAGTAAATCGCCAAAGGACATCACCTTACTTAACATTTATTTTGCCACACAAGAAGTCAGCCACATCAGCTTATTTCCTGTTCACCAAAATAGCAATCCTGATTGTCCCGTTGGAAAACATATCCAAGGAGCCGTTTCGCCACTATTTGCTAGTGCTGAAGCTCAACTTGAGAAGGAACTAGCCCAGCAAACCTTAGAGGATGTCATTAACAATCTTTATAAAGATGCCAAACAAAAACGAAACTGATTTGCATGCAGATCAGTTTTAAAAAGACTAGACTTGTATCTTTATAAGATACAACAAAAATAGAAAAGAGAAGACAATGAAAGCCGCACAACACACTACTTATAACAAAAAGAATATCACTCTAAACATCACAGAAATCGCTAAACCAAGTATTACAGACAAAGAAGTTTTGGTCAAAGTCACTGCAGCTGGTGTTAATCCTCTGGATAATATGATTTCCCGAGGAGAAGTCAAGATGATCGTCCCTTACAAACTCCCACAAACTGCTGGAAATGAAGTGGTCGGTATCATTGAAGAGACCGGTAGACAAGTCAAAAATCTCAAAGTCGGAGACCGAGTTTTTGGACGTCTCCCACTCGACCACATCGGGGCCTTTGCTGAATACGTAGCTGTCGATAGCCAAGCCTTAGCCAAGGTTCCAGACTATCTGTCTGACGAGGAAGCCGCTGCTGTGCCTTTGACTGCCTTGACTATCATGCAGGCTCTTGACCTCATGGGAGCTCAAGCTGGCAAAATCATCTTTATCTCTGGTGGTACAGGCGGTGTTGGTGGAATGGCCATTCCAATTGCTAAGGCCAAAGGTTTGACAGTCATCACAAATGGGGCTGGAGATAGCGCTGAGCGGGTGTTGGACCTAGGAGCAGATCGCTTTATCGATTACAAAACAGAGGATTATACAAAAACTGTTAGCCAGGTTGATTATGTTCTCGATACCCTTGGTGGCGCTGAGACTGAAAAACAAATGTCTATCATGAAAAAAGGTGGTCAGCTTGTTTCCCTCCGTGCGATGCCAAATGGTGACTTTGCTAAACGGATGCACCTGCCAAAATGGAAACAGATCCTACTTGGACTAGCTGGTCGTAAATTTGATAAGATGGCTGACAAATACGACGTTCACTACCACTTTATCTTTGTAGAAAGCAATGGCGCTCAATTACAAGAGGTAGCTGACCTCTTTAGCAAATTAGAAATCAAGCCATCTATCGATACAGTCTATCCATTTGAAGAGGTAAATAGCGCCTTAGACAAGGTCGCTAATGGTCGCTCACGTGGAAAAACAGTCCTCAGCTTTAAGAAATAAAAAGGAAAAGACAATGTTATATCTTACAACTAAAACTCAATACATCACTGTCGACGGGAACAAAATCGCCTATCGCGAACTCAGCAAAGGCAAATCAAAATTACCTCTTCTGATGCTGGTCCATTTGGCAGCAACCCTCGACAACTGGGATCCAAAACTCTTGGACTTGATTGTTGAAAAACACCATGTGATTGTGGTCGACCTTCCTGGTGTCGGAGCCAGTCAAGGCAAAGTGGCCCCAACCATTCCTGGAATGGCTGAGCAGACAATTGCCTTTATAGAAGCTCTTGGTTACGATAAAATCAATCTCCTAGGTCTTTCTATGGGGGGCATGATTGCCCAAGAAATCATCCGAATCAAGCCTGATTTGGTCAACCGTCTCATCTTGGCAGGAACAGGACCTCGAGGAGGAAAAGAGGTCGATAAGGTTACAGGGAAAACCTTTAACTATATGTTTAAAGCTGGACTCGAGCGCATCGATCCTAAACGCTATATCTTCTATAAACATGATGAACAAGGAAAAATCGAAGCCTTGAAAGTTCTCGGACGAATGGGAATGCGAACCAAGGAATTTGTAGACAAAGACATGAGTGTGCCTGCTTTCTTAACTCAACTCAAAGCTATTAAACGTTGGGGGAAAGATTCTCAAGACGACCTAAGATTTATCACCCAACCAACCTTAATTGTCAACGGGGATAAGGATATGCAGGTTCCAACGGAAAATTCTTATGACATGCATGAGAAAATAAAAGATAGCAAGCTCATCATCTATCCAAATGCTGGTCACGGTTCGATCTTCCAATATGCAGAAGAGTTTTCAACAGAACTCATTGCTTTCTTGGAGGACTAAGATGGTCAAAACCATTCTAATAACAGGTGCTACTGACGGTATTGGTAAACATTTGGCAAAGAAACTGGCTAGTGAAGGTCATCAGGTCATTCTTCATGGACGAAATCCTCAAAAACTAGAATTAGCGCTTCAAGAGGTTCGGGCTGTTTCCCTGAGAGGCAGAGTTTCAAGTTACTTGGCAGATTTTTCAAAATTAGATGATGTCTATCGATTTGTGGAGGAAATCAAGCGTGACTTTCAAAGGGTCGATGTCTTGTTTAACAACGCCGGCCTGTATGCAGGAAAAGAACGAAAAGCGAGTGCTGAAAATGTCGAGTTGACTTTTATGTTATCCGTTCTGGTTCCCTATCTGTTAACAACTGAGCTAAGTCCCTTGTTAGAAAAATCGGCTGACGGCCGTGTCATTAATACTTCTTCCTATATGCATTATTTTGCCAAGGTCAAGGATTTGGACTTTGGATTTGAGAAAGAATACAATCCAGGATTGGCCTATAATAATTCCAAACTCTATACCATTTGGATGACACGCTATCTAGCAAGAGACTTCTTTTTAAAAGGTTCAAACATCACCATTAATGCCTATCATCCCGGCTTAATTTCGACTAACTTAGGGAATAACTCTAGTGATGAAAAAACGAAGCAGTCCCTCTTTGGACGCTTGATGAAGTCTCTCTCGAAAGATCTAGATCAGGGAATCGAAACAGGCTATTATCTCACCTTATCAGAAGAAGTCAGGGGCTTGACTGGCTACTACTTTGATGAAAAGAAAGTCAAGTCGGTATCTGAAAAAGGCTACTCATTTGAAAAAGCACAGAAATTAATGGATTACTGCCAAAATAAGGTCAAAATGTTTCAAGAAAAGCAGGATTTTTAATTCCTTATTGATTTCGTAACTACCAAAAAACTCAAGTTTTCATTGATAAAACTTGAGTTTTTCTTATATGAGGGCTAACAAAATGGTAAGAATCAGAGCGATTCCGATCCGAATGACATGGTGGGCTAGATGGAAGTTTTCTTTGTGCTTGCCATTCCAATAGGCTCCGTAGCAAATCAAGCTAACTCCGATCAGCCAAATGAATAAAGCAACAATTGGCAAAAAGAAGTAGAGGATGAGAGAGAAGGTCGCAAGGCCACTTCCTAGGAAAAGTAGGTAAATTCCAAGGGTCTTCTTGCCCTTTTTTAATTCAGAAAGGCTGACTAATAAATGAAGAAGAGCAAAAACAAGGGCAAATAAGGCTGTAAAAAAGCCGAGAAGAATGGGGAGGAGCATAGTTTTCCTTTCTATGATACATGTTGTAAAGTCGCACCTTAGTTAGAAGCGATGTTTAAAATCTCCAAATAAAACTGGATGACTTCTTGTTCGGTGTAGGACTTACTCTTTTTTAGCCACCAGCTGAGAGTTTCAATGAAGTGGCTGACAACCAGGTGCTTGAGATAGGAGTGAGGTATGTTGGGGTGAGATTGAATTAGTTTCTCAGCTACCATGGGGTAGACGTCATGTTCCAGTTCTTTTCGCAGCTGCCGGATAAAATAATCGTTTTTTGAAAGCAAGAGACTGGTCACATGGTCTTGATTTTTCTTGAAATGCTGAAAGATATGGGCTAGGTAGTCTTGGGGAGAGAGCTGATCATCTCGCTCAAAGAGGTGGTGAAAGAGTTTTTGGCAGAGTTCATCCAGCAAGAGTTCCTTACTCTCGTAATGGCTGTAAAAAGTTGAACGCCCCACATCAGCACGGTCAATAATTTCCTGAACGGTAATGATGTCGTAGTCTTTTTCATTGAGTAAGTGTAAAAAAGCATGATAGATAGCTTTTCTAGTTTTGGTAATACGACGATCCTGTGTTGTCATATGGACAATTCGAACAAACTGTTCAGTAACGTACATAGCGAACGGTTTGCTTCTATCCTTTCTGTTGTGAATGTTAGATAATGATAATGAACAAGATGTTCATGAATCTATTATATCAGAGGATTGAGGATTATGAAGACAAAATGTGCGGTTTGGCTGGCTTTTTTCTTGAATCTAAGCTTTGCCATTGTTGAGTTTATTGCAGGGGGAATCTTTGGTTCCAGTGCTGTTCTCGCTGACTCTGTCCATGATTTGGGAGATGCTCTAGCCATTGGCCTTTCGGCCTTTCTAGAAACGATCTCCAATCGTGAAGAAGATAGTCGCTATACTTTAGGCTACAAGCGTTTTAGCTTATTAGGGGCTTTAGTAACGGCAGTCATTCTGATGACCGGGTCTGGTATGGTGATTTTAGAAAATGTAAGCAAGCTTTTCCACCCTCAGCCTGTCAATGACGAAGGGCTTCTTTGGTTGGGAATGATTGCTATCAGTGTCAATGTGCTGGCGAGTCTGGTCATTCGCAAGGGGCAAACCAAGAATGAATCCATTCTCAGCCTGCATTTTTTGGAAGATACCTTAGGTTGGTTGGCCGTCATCTTGATGGCCATTGTCCTCCGATTTACGGACTGGTATATCCTCGATCCCCTCTTGTCTCTTGCTATTTCCTTCTTTATTCTGTCCAAAGCCATTCCACGATTTTGGAGCACGCTCAAGATTTTCCTGGATGCTGTGCCAGAAGGGGTAGATATCAAGCAAGTTAAGAATGATTTAGAGCAGTTGGACAATGTCGCTAGTATCAATCAGCTTAATCTTTGGACCATGGACGGCTTGGAGAAAAATGCCATCGTCCATGTATGTCTGGAGCATGTCAAGCATATGGAGGTCTGTAAAGAGTCTATCCGCACCTTGCTCAAAGAGAGGGGGTTCCAAAATGTTACCATCGAAGTGGATGAAGATCTAGCAACCCACCGAGCCCACAAGCGAAATATCGAAGAGCTGGAATTAGAAAGTGAGCAAGAGTACCATCATTAATTACGAAGCGACTCCTAGAGAAGTAGATTTTCTAGGGGTTTTGTTTTATTCGTTAATTTATGCTAGAATACTAAAAAGAAAAAGTTTTCCCATATATGCTTGATAGAGGTGCTAAATGAAGAAATTTGGAGAACTATATAGGCAGTTCCGAGAATCCAGAGGTATCCGACTGAAAGATGTTGCAAAGGCAGGTATTTCAACCTCTCAACTCTCCCGCTTTGAAAAGGGGCAGACAGATTTAACCATTTCAAAGTTTATGTTGATCTTAGATGAAATCAATGTGCCGATTGATGAATTTATGTATGCTGTCCATGATTTTCACCGTGATGATCTGAATGAACTCTTGACAAAGGTCAGGCTTTTTGTATCGACTCATGATATCGATGAAATGAAGAAACTCCTTGCTTCTCAGATGGGGTTGAAAGACAAAAGGGAAAAGTTTCATCACATCAATACCATTTTATTAAAAATTCGTTTACAGGATTTATCTGGAGAAGATTACTATACAGAAGATGACCTAAAGGATTTAACGGATTACCTATTCAGCGTAGAGCACTGGGGCTATTATGAGTTATTAATTTTTATAAATACCCTAGATGTGTTGAATCATGAGGTTTTTATGGTGTTGGCAAGGGAGATGTCTAAAAGATCGGATTTCTACAAAGAGATTCCGAATAATCGACGTATGATTTCAACCATGTTACTGAATGGGTATATTACTTGTATTGAGCGCCAAAAAATGGTAGATGCCTGCTATTTTGAGGAACAATTAAATCAGTGTTTCTTCATCGAGACGGAAATGTATGAACGTCTCGTATTTGTCTATGCTCAAAACTTTTATCGCTATCGAAAGACAGGAGATACGAGTGCCATCGACGAAATGAGAAAGTGTATTGAAGCCATGAAATTGGCAGGGAGCGAGCATATTGCGACGATTTATGAAAGACATTTGAAAAAATTGATGAATGAAAATAATTAGTGAGCATATATGGGAATAAAATACCGTACAAAAGAAGAAGTGCTATAATTTTTACAATCAGTCCATAGAATCCGACTAAATGGGATAAGGAACAGTTATTAGTAATAGACTCTGTAGAAAGGATTAGCTGCCATGTTAAAAAAATTCATTTCTAAAAAACATTTGCTTCTCTATTTTAGTTTCATTGTTGTGACCTGGCTGGAAGCCATTATCATGCCATCCTTGGTATCGATGATTGTGGCGAGCTTTGAGAAGAAGGCGCTGAGTGAATTATGGATGGCACTAATCGTTGGGATCGTCGGTAATTTTATTATTCTGGTTGGGTTGGCTGGGAAACGGTATTACTATGCAAGGTTAGTCGCAGATTTTACCTTGACCATGAAAGAAAAATTATTTCACCATTTTTTGTATGGTAAAAACGGTGAAAAAGAGGAGATCCTGTCTCATCTTGAAAACGATGTGAAACAACTTGAAACATCTTATCTCGAGCCAGCCGTTATTATCATTTCATCTCTTGGCTTTACAATGGTTTCCATGATCTATGCTCTAGCAACGAATTTTTGGTTGGGTTGGATTTTTATTTGTTTTTACTCTATTCCTGCTCTCTGTAGTAGTATCGGTAGTAAACAATTAGATCGTATTTCAGATGAAAAAACACTCTCAAATGAGGATTACCTCTCTCAAACTACTAATATAATTGGTGGTGTAAGAGTCATTCAAAATTATGGGGCCGGGGATTTCTTTTTTCATCGATTTAAAAAAGTTTTGGGAAAAAGAGTTGAGCAAGACATTCGGTATGAACGACAACGGACAATCAACACTATCCTTATTAATAGTATTGATGCGTTTTGTTCGGTTGTTCCAATCATTATCGGTGGGGTGATGACCTATTATGATTACTTGTCTGGTGCCAGCTTTGTTGCAATTTATCTAGTTTCCCATAATATCGGCTATCAATTTAATGAACTTTCCTATTTTATCAATACTTACAAGTCGACTGAACAACTGAGGGAACGTTACTCTTTTCTACTTCAAGATACAAGTTCACAGATGGATGACCAAGCTTCGGTTCCTCTTTTTCCTATCGTTGCAGATCATGTTTCTTTGCGGTTTGAAGATAAAGTACTCTTTAAAAAACTATCTTTAGAAATCAAAGCAGGAGAGAAAGTTGCTCTGATTGGCCCAAGTGGCTGTGGAAAGTCTACCTTGTTGAACCTTCTTTATGGTCAAGTATCTCTAGATTCAGGAAGTGTGACCTACGATGGTCAGACTTTAGCACAGGAGCAGATTGCACGATCGGTTTCCTATATTTTACAAGACTCCTATATTTTTGATGGGTTGTCACTGGAAGACAATATCACCCTTGGGAAGGCCCTAGACAAACTAAAGATGGAACAGGTTTTGGATCGAGTAAACTTAGCATTTTTAAAGGGACATCTTCTATATGGGGAGCAGCTTTCTGGTGGGGAAAAGCAACGTCTAGAAATTGCTCGTAGTTTGTACCACAATAGTGACTTGATTTTAGCAGATGAAGTCAAAGCCAATCTGGACAAAGAGAATGCTCGTCAAATTTCAAGGATCCTACTACGTCTTCCACAAGCCCTTGTGGAGGTGATTCACCATTATGATGATGAGATACTAGCTCAATACGATCAAGTGATCGATTTATCTCATGAAGATTGATAAAAAGGAGAGATACGATGTCTCGTTCCTTTGTGAAATTATTAGTTTCCCAATTGTTTGCAAATTTAGCGGATATTTTTCTTAGGGTATCCCTTATTGCAAATATCTTTGTTATAACTAAATCGGTAATTGCTACCTCAATGGTTCCGATTCTCATCGGATTGTCAGCATTCATGGCAAGTTTTTTAGTCCCCTTGGTGACCAAAATAATTCCCTTAAATCGAGTTTTATTTTTGACTCAAGGAGGAAAAACAGCTCTAGTGGCAATTCTCGTGGCACTGTTTACCAAGTTTCAATTCGTACCAGCCGTGGGGATGTATGTCTTTGTAATTGCTATTTCTATCTTAGACGGCTTTGCAGCACCGGTTTCTTATGCCATGATTCCTCGATATGCTACAAATTTGGGAAAGGCAAATGCCGCTTTGTCAATGAGTGGTGAGGGAGTTCAATTAATTGGTTGGGGACTGGGAGGACTCCTTTACGCTTTGGTTGGTCTATTTTCCACAATGTTGCTAGTCCTATTCTTTTATCTTCTCTCTACTTTTGTGATGCTCTTTCTTCCTCAGGCTAAAATAGAGCAGTTAGAAGCGGAGACCAATCTGGATACTCTTGTCAAAGGTTGGAGCTTAGTGGTGAAAAATCCTCCATTAAGGTTATTGGTACAAGCAAATTTATTGGAGAATTTTTCTAATACAATCTGGGTTTCATCTGTGATTCTTGTTTTTGTAACCGAGGTGTTGCAACAGACTGAAAGCTACTGGGGCTACTCCAATACAGCCTATTCTCTGGGAATTATTTTAGGGGGAATGATTGTTTTCAACTACTCTGAAAAGTTTTTAGCTCACAAATGGAAAAGTATTTTCTTTCCGCTTGTCGCAATAGTAGCCGTCACAGGCAGTATCCTGTTTTTCTCAACTGTAGAAACATTTTTACTTTTTTCAGCTGGAATCGGCTTCTTGTCTCAATTGAAAGAAGTCCCCGAAAGTGTCTTCCTTCAGGAAACGGTTGATGAAAATCAGTTAGTGCATGTCTATTCTGTATTTGAAGTCATTTCAACCCTTGCTTTTTCAATTTTCGTCTTTTTGATGAGTTCTATGACAGAGTATTTCGGGATTCGGACAGTTTTCTATTTGGCAATGATCGCTACACTCTTTGAAGCAGCCTTGATATATTGTAAAAGAGATCTGTTAAACAAAGGTTGATAAGAGGGAGTAGGTAATTAGGAAGGACTGCTACTTACAAATTAGGCGATAAAAGTGTATACTAGAAGACAGTAAGCAATAGAAAGTAGGTCGTCCCTATGAAGAAAACAGTCTATACAAAAGCTGGGCAAGTGGGTCTCGTAGAAGTGGAGCGCCCACGCATCGAAGCACCAGATGATGTCATTCTCCGCATCGTTCGCACCTGTGTCTGTGGTTCTGATCTTTGGAGCTACCGCAATCCAGATATTGAAGAGGGACGCCAAAATAGTGGTCACGAAGCCATTGGGATTGTGGAAGAAATCGGAGAAGCTATTACAACAGTCAAACCGGGAGACTTTGTCATCGCCCCTTTCACCCATGGGTGTGGGGAGTGTGATGCCTGTCGTGCTGGCTATGATGGAACCTGTGACCGCCATATTGGGACCAATTGGTCTTACGGGGTGCAAGCGGAGTACATGCGTTTCGAGTATGCTAACTGGGCCCTTGTCAAAGTTCCAGGGCAACCATCTGATTATACAGAAGCCATGCTCAAATCCTTCTTGACGCTAGCGGATGTCATGCCGACAGGCTACCATGCGGCGCGTGTGGCTCATGTAAAACGGGGCGACAAAGTGGTCGTTATCGGAGATGGGGCTGTTGGCCAATGTGCTGTCATTGCAGCTAAGATGCGGGGAGCATCGCAAATCGTCCTTATGAGCCGTCACGAAGACCGCCAACAAATGGCTCTGGAATTTGGAGCGACCGCCATTGTAGCAGAGCGTGGGGAAGAAGGGATTGCCAAAGTTCGTGAAATCCTTGGTGGGGGAGCAGATACTGCTCTTGAATGTGTCGGTACCGCGGCAGCTGTCGATCAAGGCCTTGGGGTGCTTCACAATGGTGGTCGCTTAGGCTTCGTCGGTGTTCCACACTACAAGAACCGTGCGCTTGGATCGACCTTTGCGCAAAATATTTCTGTTGCAGGAGGCGCTGCTTCCGTGACAACTTATGACAAACAGTTCTTGCTGAAAGCAGTGCTTGACGGCGATATCAATCCAGGACGCGTCTTTACGCACAGCTATAGTTTAGAAGAAATCGACCAAGCCTATAAAGATATGGATGAACGTAAGACCATCAAGGCTATGATTGTCATTGAGTAACAAAAAAATTCTAGTAGAGGTTGTCTACTAGAATTTTTTTGTAGTGAAATCAGTTCTTATTTCAAATTCGACATCACTTGTTTCTTGGTGAAGGTGCGCTCTTGTTTGTTGGCGAGTGCCTTGATGCGTGCATCTAAAAGAACAGCACGGCCTTCAGCACTTCGGGTATAGACGAGGTCATACTTACCCAGGCTCTTTCGGATCTGCTCAAGAAAGGCTTGTGCCTCCTCTTTTCGTTTGTCAAAGAGGCTTGGCACGGCGAAATATTCTGTCTGATCAGATACCTTTTCTTGTGCTTTCAGGATATAGCGCTGATTTTCAATGGGTGCGAAAAATTCGATCATGGTTTGCGAAAAGAGTTCTTTCTCCCGCATGGTTCCGCCCTTCAAATAAATCAGCATGTGGATGGCATCCTTTCTGTCTCGTACAACTTGGATGCGACTCTCCTGGGTTTGAATCTGTCCAGAATCTAATAAGGCTTGACGGACAGCCTCTCCAAATACTTCCAAGCGTTTATAAGGGCTCTTATAGAGATAGTAGCGCAGCCAAGCAAGGAGTGCGAGGAGAGCTAAGAAGAAGAGAAAAATCAGAGAAACTGTATTCCTTCCTCCTCTATATGAATAGTAAATGAGATTGGCGAAAGCATCGGTCAAAGTGCAGGCCGTTAGCCATCGAGCTAGCTTTCTGGCATCAAAAAATAGGGCGAGAGGTAGGAAGTGTTTATCTACTTGGACCTCATTTGCAATCTCCATATCCTCTGAAATAGGAAGGGCTTTTTGCCAGCCATTCCGGAGTTCTTGACGATGGGTAGAGCGCTCTAAGGTCTCTTCGTTGAGTTTCTGTAACTGTTTTTTAGTATAGCGGATATTGTCAAAGGCCAGACGTTCGATACCGGATTCGATGAAGGGCTCCTTGTAATGGAGACCTAAAAATTGCTTCATTCGTCTTTCTAAGAGCTCCAGATCAGGACTATATTCTTTCAGCTGATCAGTGAGGGCTTCGATTTCTTCCTTTTCAAGATCGGATTTTTCATACCATTTCTTTAGAGAAAGATTGATGGAGACCAGGTGCCAGATATTACTGGTCTTGTCTGGATCCTCAGGCCACACTCGGATGGCACGACCCCGCATTTGGTTGCTGAGCATGAAACTGCCGACAAAGCTCGCTAGGATCAGAGAGTTGACGCAAGGAGCATCCCAGCCTTCTCCTAGAAGGGACTTGGTTCCAATGACGACTTGGATAAGCCCTTCTTGAAAGAGCTGGGTCACAGCTGTCACCAAATCATGTTGAGAACCAACCAAGCGAACCTTGAGAAAGTCATCAGGGGATAATTGGCCGACACTTTGGTATGTCAGTCTGTCCGAACCTAGAAGCTCTTCTAGTCTTGACTTAGCAACCGTTGGTATGATGACGATGCTACCTGTTAAGACAGCGATGGCAGGAGGGGTCGTTAGCTCGATGCTTTCCCTGCGAATAGATTCGAAATAAGAGAGCACTCCCAATTGAGTAAATTGGGCGTCCTTATCTCCTAGATGAACTTCAAAATCTTGACGAATATAGTCTGTTAGTACCAGTTGGCGAAGTCGGCTTCCAAGAGCCTGGTATTCCGCCTTGAAAATCTCTCGAACCGCATTGAGTTTTCCGAGGGATTGGTTGAGCAGGAGGTCTTGTTTTTTGTTGCGGACCAGTTTGACCTGTTTTCGATCGATTAAGCTGGCTGCTTTTAGTTCATGGAGGACTTGCTTCTCGTATTCCTCTGGTAAATTATACCAGTGAGATACCTGAAAGAGCAGACCTTGCAGGAGAATTTCAAGCCAGTCCATGGTGAAAGCAGGTAGTTTCTTAGCTCCTAAAAGGTCCTGGAAACGTTTGGGAAAGACGATTCCCTTGCTTCGAAGAAAGATCAGGGTAGCAGAGAGATACTTGGGATCATTGAGCAATTCATCATCGCTGATCTGACCCGATAAGGCTCGGCAGTTTTGGAGGTATTGGCAAAAGAGGGGATCGGAAGTCAGTTGTTGCAAGAGAGCATTCTTTTGTTGGCTAAAGGCATCCAACTGCTCTTGCTCTTCCTTGGTTGGAAAGGCAAAGTAGACATAGTCCTGATGGGGACAAAGGGTTTCTTCCTTGACCAATTCGGGAACCGTAATTTCCTCGTCAATTTCACCACACATGCGGATATAACGATCCCAAAGGGCAGGGTCTCCTTCATAGGGAGGGGTAGCGGTGAGGGAGATCATCTTTAAGTCAGGGAAGGCTTGACGAAAGGCTTCCAAACTCTTCCACCATTCATTGCGCAAGTGGTGGCACTCATCTAAACAAAGGGTCCCGAGTGAGATGGATTTGAAAGTAGTAAAGATATCAAAGCCTTTGAAATCAAATGTTTCAATCTCTGCCTGGTCATCGGTATCTTCAGCTTGCGATTGACCGACGACTTGGTTCATGGCGCTGTGTAGGGCCTGATAGGTAGCCACTGTAATCAGCTTAGGATGTTTGAGGTCCTGAGAGATCAATTGCTCCGCTTGGCTTTCATCACTTAGGAATGCTTGGATAATCCGGTCCACCCATTGCTGACGAATGGTGACTGTAGGAGCTAAGATCAGGGTTGGCTGGCCGAAGCGTCTGATAAATTCGATTCCCAGGGTTGTTTTTCCAGAGCCAGGAGCTGCTACCAAATGTAGGTGGCCATCCGCCATAAAAGCGTCACTCTTATCGAGAACGCGTTTTTGATAGTGTCTCCATTGGCCTGTAAAGGCTAGTTCTTGTAACATAGGTTTCCTCCCTTGTACTGTCCCCATTATATCATAGCGGAGAACAAGAATCTTTTGGTAGAAGTTGAAGAATCTAACATTCCTGATGAAAATGGCAAACAGGAATCATTCGTACAGAGCTAAAAA
>NZ_JAPVYQ010000007.1:0-129673 GCF_041431935.1 Streptococcus sp. 27098_8_99
GGTACTTACCATCCTCATTTTTATGATCTGAGGCTTTAATGGTTGCACGGTAGCTGCCATCACTTTGACGGACTGCTTTGTGCCATACTAGATCATCTTGCCAGTTCTTGTCGGACCAAGTTGGAACCAAGACTTCTTTCAAGCCATTTGGAGCTACTACATTGCGAATTACTGCATCAAACGTGCCTGACTCGGAATTATTGTTCTCTATCGTTACAGTACCACTTGGTTTTACGTGGTGTACTTCTGTCGTAGTCTCTGTGATGTAGTTTCGTTTGTCAGCTTGATCTACATAATAAACATGGACATTGTACTTACCATCATCATTTTTATGATCTGAGGCTTTGATGGTCGCACGGTAACTACCATCGCTTTGACGAACTGCTTTATGCCAGACTAAATCATCTTGCCAGTTCTTGTCGGACCAAGTTGGAACCAAGACTTCTTTCAAGCCATTTGGAGCTACTACATTGCGAATTACTGCATCAAACGTGCCTGTTTCGACATTATTATTTTCAATCGTTAACGTGCCACTTGGTTTTAAATCCTCTGGACGTTTTCCAATATAAACATTTGTCGTTGTTCCACCCACACCCGTCATTTGTCCATTATTCTGAACATAGTAAAGGTGAACATTGTAAAGACCGGTTGAGTTTTTATGGTCCGCTGCTTTTACATTGACGGTATAGGTCCCATTTGCTTGACGATTGGCTGTATACCAAACAAGGTCATCTTGACCGCCTGTTTCTGACCAGATCGGTACAGAAACGGTTCGAACTCCATTTGGTGCCTTGACATTTGAGATGACAACGTCAAAGCGGCCCGTCATAGTATCGTTATTGACAATGTCAATCTTCCCACTTAAGCTGCCTTCTGTTGGATCCGCTGCAGGTTTTGCGTTCGCTGTGAAGCGACCGGTATAGTCCACACTGTGGTCAAAGAGGTGTTTTCCTGGAAGCAATTCCGCTTGAGAAGTGAACTGCCAGGCGCCAGCTTTCCCATTGTAACGCAAGCTTTTCGCATCATTTACAGATAGTTTTGGAGAAGGGTATTGGGCAACCCAGAAATTCTGAAGCCCAAATTGAGCGGTGTTGACAGGACCTTTCTTGCGAAGGTTGTTTTCATCCAACCAGCTAGCACTGGTGTAGAACATCAAGTTGGTGTAGCCATTTTTACGCATTTCGTCCGCCCAGGCTTGGGTGTTGCGGTTAATGTTTGGCTGCATCTTGGCATCCTCAAAGTCATTGACCATGAGGGTGTTCTTTGGAAGATTCAAGCGTTGCGCCTCTGCAATGTAGAATCGTGCTTCTGCACGCGCTGCTTCCTCAGAAGTATAGCGTGAGAAGTGGTAGGTCGATACTTGCAGACCCGCAGCTTGTGCATTACGAATTTGATTCTCCGCATTCGGGTTCTTGTACCAAGTGTCTTCTGTCAATTTGACAACGACACCGCCCACGCCCTTATTAGCTAGGGTACGGTAGTCTCCAATACTAATGTCTCCGTTGTGGCTACTCACGTCAACGAATGATTTTGGCTGAACCGCCACATCTGTTGAACGACCAGCTGGAGCGTGAGCGCCTGTGTTAAAGAAGGTCGTGCTTCCTGTATTAGACGGAAGAGGAGTTTCTTCTTTCTCAGTAGTCGATGCTTCTGTAGCTTTCTCTACAGATGGGGTTCCACTTTCTGAAGCCGCGGCCTTGTTCACAGGTGCCACAGGTTGCTCGGTCACATTTGCTGGTGCTGCATAGTTGCTTGCGACAGGTGCTACCGACTTTTCGGCAACGGCTACTTCTGGCGCTTTTTCAGCTTGGACTTGGTTGCCTTCAGTAGTAGCGGCCTCATTTGAAACCAGCTCATCTGCACTGACTCCCTGAGCAGATACAGCCATCAAGACTGCCGCTCCGGCATAAAAAATAAGATCTTTCTTTTTCATATAAACTTCCCTTTATACAAATTTTATACGTTAATCATTTTACCACACGGTTTCAGCGATGAAAAGTTTTATAAGGCAAATTTTTAAAATTAGTGATATTTTTTGAAAAACTAAAAAAAGAAGTCTATCTGACTTCTTTTGCTATTAAACTATTTTTCATATCCCAAATAAATTATTTACTACAATCGGTAGTTGTCAAAAATTTAATTAGAAAAAGAATTATACCTGATCTAAATCCTGTTTCATCACTGAAATCATTCTTTTTGCAACTGTGTCCCACGAATATTCTGCTTTATAATAATCTTGTTTCATCTGAACATTTCTAAAGAAGCTTTCATCTTTTATTAGATTATACATTTTATCAGCTAAAACCCGTGGGTTTTCCTCTTCAGCAGGTATTAATAATCCTGTTTCATTATTTTGAATTAGATTTGGCATTTCCATTAAATTACGTCCAATACATGGTAAACCATAGCAAAGAGCTTCAACAAACACAATTCCAAATGCTTCAAATCGAGAAGGTAAAACAAATACATCACAAAGATTATAATAATATTGCACCTTATCAGCTGGTAGATTCCCTAAAAAATAAACATTCGGATTGTTAAATTCCATCGGTGCATCTGAGGGACCTATAATGTACAACTCTGCCTCTGGCATGAGATTATTTTGCAAATAAACAAAAGCATTATAAACAAGATCTCCACCTTTACGCAAAAAATCTTTGCCAATAAATAAAAATTTATTTCGTCCCTTATGTGAGTGCTCAAGTAATAGGTTGTCCATATTTGTTCCCGCTCCCACGTAATGAACTTTTTCAACTGGAAGCCCTTGTTGAGCTATTAGGTAATCTGAAAACCATTTACTCATAGTAAATATTCCAGTGGCTTGATTATAAAATGTTTCCTGTTTTCTCATTCGACTATCTAGAATATCTGCCGAGACGTTTTGAAAACCACTATATTTGAATGATTGACTATTGTTTCGAGAACTCTCTATCAAATAATGAAGATTCAAGTCTTGATAGATATACACTGGATTATCAGGAAAAGATAAAGGAAACTCATCAAATGTAAGACAAACATCCTTTGGAGAGAGATGAACTTGATTTTCAGCATATTTTATATACGTCATGTTCATATCAGATTTTCTAATACCTAAACGAACAAGCACTTTGTGCACATTCATTCTAAAAGTATAAAAAATATTCTGTTCCTCAACAATCTCGTATTTTCCTAAATACTTTTTAATATTAGTTATTGTACCAGACCAATCCCAGGTCAATTGTTCTTTGTTATGAATAATTCTTGGAATTACAATCTTCAAACTAACCCCTCCTAAATTTATGTTTAGCTATATCTAAAATATGATCTAACAATGGATTTTTTAAAAGTTTGAGCTCTAATAAATAGATGATTAAGCTTACTAAAGTAATGCTAAAAATTAAAAGAAGTGAATTAGTTACGAATAACTTAAACCCAAAACCAATGACTATTATTGAAAAGAAACCTAGTAAAGCTTGAACTAAGTTCTGTCTCCATAGTACAAAATTAATGTACTTCCCGCTTTCTCTTACAACCAGAAAGTTATATAAAACAATAAAAAATTCTGATGCAATCGTTGCTACTGCAGCACCATTCTGATAAAATACTGGAATTAAAAGAAGACTAATTCCGATATTTACAACAATTCCATATAGAGCTCCTGTTAAGTTTACAGTTTCACGTCCGATAGGTATATTAAGCCCATAAGTTAATATCCCACCAAATATGGCTCCAATTAAACTAATTGCTAGTAACTGTAATGTTAAAGTGGCATCGATAAATTTTATTCCACCTAAAAATAAAATAATTTCCCTAGATAGGACAATAAGACCTGCACTCATTGGAATTAAGATTAGAGTTACCACTGAAAGTATTTGAGTATAACTTTTTTTAAATTCGTCAATTTTCTGTTCTCCAAACAAATGTGACAACCTAGGTATTGTAACAGAATAGATTGAAGCTAATAAATTTTTTAATATTGTATATACTCTGGCTGCAACAGCATACAATCCAACGTAATATGCTCCTTTAAACCACTCTAATATTAGCATATCAGAATTAGCATAGATACTAATTACTAGACCACCAGAAAACAAGACAATAATTGGCTTAAAATGCTTTACTAGATCAAGTCTCCAAACAAGAGAGAGTTTTAAATACTTTCTACAATAGATTAAATTTAAAATACAAGATATCCCTGAACCAATTACTGAGATAAATGTATATAGATATAAATCACTAGCTGTTTTAACAAGAACAAACATCAATATCAACGATAAAATTTGTATAATGATACTTCTAATCGTAATATAAAGGAAATCCTCAAAAAGAACGTTTATCCAGTCCACTCCGAGTGTTGTAAAAACAATTGTCAAACTTTGAATAAAAATCAGAATTTGATATTCTCTATTCGGAATAAATAAGCATACAACTAATACTAACAACAGATAGGATACTATCGTCGATAAAATATTTATAGTAAAAATTTGATTACCTAAATGACTTAATTTCTTAGAATCAGATCTAATACGCCCCCCTTCCCTAATAGCATAAGTAGAGATCCCAAGTGCAGCAACTAAAGAAAAGTAACCTACAATAGAAGCTGTATAATTAATTTTTCCTAGGTTCTCCACACCTAATATTCTACTGATATAGGGATAAGTGATTAAAGGGAATATAATTGAAAGTGCTGTTTTAAATAAATTTAAAGCCGCATTCACTCCCATTTTTTTAGTCATCTATTAACTCTCCATCTCTGTTTAATTTTGCAGATTCATTATTGATAATAACTAGTGTCAACGTTAACGCAATAATCCGAGGTCTATCAATATATGACATGATTGGAAGGCTCATCAGAAAACTAATCAGTAGGCCTGTTATTAATACGTTGGAACTAAGTTTCTTTACCCACGTCATAATTAAATTTATAGTCAAAAGGATATACCATACAAACCCTGGCACCCCCAAAGAACCTAATGTTCCAAATATCCCGATATCATCATAATTAAAAAATCCATCAGGCCCTTTTATAAAATAATATAAAGAAGTGCCCTTTTCCGGAGTATGCAATCCTAAACCAAATGGATAAGTAAAAATTTTATTAAAATAATATTCTATTGCACCTGTTCGAGCAAAAGAGGAGCCGGTGTTATCCGAAATACTATCAGATATTGAACCAAATTTATTTGAAATAATGAATAAACCCGCCGTCCCTAAAATAAGAGTCCATAATAATGAGGATAGAGTTAGTCTACGCTTATTGTATATGAAATACATTGAAAGAATGACTATTAGTACAGTCACCAAATAGTATCTCGACTGATCAACATAAAAAATAGCAACTAACATCAATAATAAACTAACTATATCAAAAAATGATTTTTTAAAATGATTTGCAATAATTTTCCATGCCACCAATATAACAAATACCCGAACAAGTCCCTCAAAAACACTATAAATACGTAAAGGTACTGTTAAATTATAAATATAACTTATAGGAATAATCTCTTCAATTTTCAAAAACAATGTTTGCAAGCCATGATATCTGTATACTTGCATAACAAATAATATTGATACTATTGAAATAGTTATCTGACCGATTTTAACAAAAAGCTTATAGTTTCTTTCTGTCTTAAATATCTCGCAAAGAGGAAAATAAAGGAGTAAAATTGAATAAGGAAGAACATCCCACAATACTTGCGTAATCGAGTAATCAAATAAATACATTGACACAAGCGAATTAAAAAACAGAATTAGAAAAAAGATTAGGATATAATTTCCAAAAATACCTAGTTTAAGTTTCCCTTTATTATAGATAAAGTATGCCAAAAATAATATTAAAGAATAGAATGCAACTCCTAATTTATTACTGGCCGCTCCTCCCAGTAAATTCGGCCAACTTACTAGATAAAAACCTCTGAATTCAATCAAGAAAAATAGTAAAAATAGAAAAAGATATTTATTAAATTTCAATGTTTTTTCTCCTTGAAATACGTACCATCCAATATTTTTTTCAATCGATATATCTTTTTACACAAGAAGTAGGACATATCAGATATTTTCAAAGAAAGTTTAGATGCCCCTCTATATTCTCTGTAATAGTATTTTTTTGATACACGGCCAATTTTCTCTGACTCAGGATTATGCGCTCCTCTATGATAATGATAAATTGTCCATTCAGGATAGAAATAAGTCATATATCCCTTATTCCTCATTCTTTCACTTAAAATCATTTCTTCACAATAGAGAAAAATATTTTCATCAAATCCTGATACTGCTTCAAAAGCATTTCTAGAAACAAACATAAAGCTACCACTAACCCATCCAGTCTCACCCTCAGGAGCAGTATAGTCAATATCAATCCATTTATGTATCTTACTATTAAACCACTGCCTATTATAATCCTGAAGGATCATCTCTTCTACAAAATTCATCCGCTTACGAGGACTTTGAATATCTCCTTGAGGAGTAAGAATCTTAGGACCAACTATACCTATTGGATGATCGCTCGTTTCAATGATAGTTTTACATTCATTCAACTGTAAACCATTAGGAAACTCTAAATCATTGTTTGAAAAAACTAGATAGCGTGTATCAAAGTTCTGAATTGCAAATTTTGCACCTAAATTATTGCCTTTAGAGTATCCACCATTTTCATTGGAATCAATTATATAAATTTTCCTTTGTGAAATTTCAAAAGAATAAACTTTTTTCCCATTAAAAGCAGAGGAAGTAAATTCAACTTTAGAATCTTGTAAGAATTGTTTCCCCAATTCTTCCGCACTATTATCTACGATAATGTAATGTACATCATTCCCAACATATATATCAATAAACTTTTTTATATAATCTACTGTATCACTCATTGATTTGTAATCAGTAATAATTAATGAGTACATAGAATCTCCTTTTGTTTTACTTCGCTAATTCCTGATAGATTATTCGTAATTTTCTAGCGCTATCCTCTATATCAAATCCAGCTTCTTTTATTTTTTCTCTAGAACCATATGGAAGGCGTTCATAACTCATAGAGGTGATAAAATCTGACCACTTTTCAACACCATCAGATAATGATAATCTATAAAAGTTTGAATTAACCGATGCTGACTCTGGAACAGCAGAACTTACCACACAAGGTAGTCCAGATGCTTGTGCTTCAATATTCACGATTCCAAATCCTTCATAGAAAGAAGGTAACAAAAAAACATCCATTGCTTGTAAATATTGTGCTGGTTGTTCTTGTTTTCCAAGCAATAAAACCCTTCCTAATTTTATTTCTTCGTCTAGCAGCGTTTCTATATTAGCTCGTTCTTCACCATCACCAATCCATATAAAATAAAAATTAGGTGCCTTTAGAAAAAAAGTATGTATTAGGTCAACTATAAATTCAGGATTTTTTTCATATGACATTCTCCCGACAGTACCTAAAACGATAGCCTCCACTGGAATATTTAGATTCTCTCGTACCTTTTGCCTTAACTCTTCATTATATAAAAAGTCATTGATTACAATACCATTTTTCAGTATCGCCACATCAGACAAATCAGTATCGCCATACAAATAATTCGCTGCTTCAAGTGAACAGGCCAACTTATAATCAACAAGAAACTTAATTATTTTTCTTGCCGTTAACATTTTTAATCTGCCAACAAAACCCTTACCACGACTAGATGAAGTAGTGTGAGCATGAAGTACTATTTTTGCACCTACAAGCTTTGACAGAATAATATTAAATAACCCCTCGATAGCATCATCTGCGTTAATATGAACAATATCGTACTTTTCTTTTTTTAAAATAGAGTAGATATTTCTTAGCCTTTTTATTTTACTTGATGCTTCCTTAACATGTTGAACCTGTCCCCCGTTTTCTTCAATTATTCGATGAAAACTAGGGTTCTTCAATTTTCCAATAGCCAAAAAGTCAACTTGAAAGTCGTCTGTTAAGGGACGAGTCAAGTTATAGGCTATTACAGACCTACCTCCTGCTCCGAAATTGTCTGCCCCCATTTGTAAAATTTTAGTTTTCATCTATTTACTCCAGTAACTAATACATTGAATCACAATTCAAATTGAGACTTGTCAGGATAACGATTAGACAATATCTTAGAAAATTTCTCCAAGTCATTTTCTGTCATCGCCATATCATCATTGACACAAAGTAATTTTGTCTTTTTTTTCGATAATAATTTAGGAAGCTGATCAACAGCGGTAATTGAAATTGATTTTCCAAAATTTTTAGTAGATGGTTGAAAATCATTACTTTCAATTTGCCAATAACATAATAAATAATGATTTATATCCGTATTATAGTCTCTAAATTTATGTTTAGATGTTTGAACAAAAATGTCTTCTTCTACATTCCATAAATGAATTAGTGTACTCTTTTTTATTGGAACTGGTGTATGCTGATTATAGTATCCAGTTATCTTCCATGGAAATAACAAAATATTTTTTAAAACCAATTGACCATATTTAAAATTGAAAAACTTAAACGGCGACTGTTTCAAGGCTTTTTTATTTGAAAAATGTCTATATAAAACTTCTACATTATTAAAATAAACTTTGGAAAAAGATGACCACGGAACCAAGGCTTCATAAACAGCCAATAGCCTCGGTTGTCCGTTGACAAAAAAATCATCAGGCTTAACATCTTGAATCAAATACATGTCATCGTTAAAAAAAACAAAGTTCTCTGATAAACCTTCAATGCGGTGTAAATTCAACTCAATTGCAGCAGAATTAAATGTTGGTAAATATTCCTCAGGCATAAAATCACTATGCCTAACCCATTTTAGTTTAGGATGATTTAAATTTAACCATTCCGGTTTTTGACCATTAGTTATAAGATAAATATTATTTACCCACGGTGCATGCTTCTCTACCATCCGAAACCAATAATTGAATGTTCCATAATCTCTATAACGGTGCAGATTATCTCCATCATTATCAACCTGCAAACTATTAGACGTATATTTATTTTTTTCTCTAATGAAGTCAGGATCATTTCCATCAACCCAAAGTACAACAAAATCAATTTTTTCTTCCATGCTAAATCACCTATAAAATAATTGTTTGGCCGGTCTAACTATATAATTTTTTTGTTAAAAGTCCATTATTCCGATACAATAAAAAAGAAGAAAGACCAAAAATATTATGTTACTTTTCTTTATCAAATAAAATAGTCCAAACTTCATTTGCCAAACCCTTGTCTAAAAATCTCAGAATGATTTCTTAAAACAACATCAAAAAACGTTTTGTATACTGAAGGCTAGTTTTAACACTTTAAGTCTATACAGTACATATTTTAACTTATTTGGTTGGTCTTTCATTTGAGAAAGAGAAACACTATTCTTAAGCAATTCTTGTTTCACTTCATCAGTAATGTCTATATATTCTCTGTCTAATTTAGATTTATACAAACTTGCTAGTATGTGAATCAATCCATTTACATAATAAAGTTGTGAAATATGCAACTCTTCTTGATTTAATTGAGAACGAACAAAATCAGAATAAAAAACTTCTTTGTAGAACCCAAACATATCTCTAAACTTTTTCTCATTCCAAGACTGTGTAATAGAATCTGGGTTATCGATTAAGTAGTGATAGTACTTTTGATTTGTCGCATAGACTTTCTTAGCTGAAAGAAATAATTTGTAATTTGTTCCCAAATCTTCATAATATTTTCTGCTAGGAAATAAAATGTTGTTATCTACAAATAACGACTTTCTATAGATTTTGTCATTAGCAAACCCAGTAATATAACGATGCTTCAGCATTTGAACAAAAGCATCTTTACCTTCAAATACTTGAGTCACTTCTGGTTCTGAAACTATAGCATCTTCTTCACCCTTCACAAAATCACGATTAAAAGAAATAATATCAAACTCTTGAGATTCTAGCGCTTCTGCTAACACTATAAAGGTATCTGGTTCAATCCAATCATCTGAATCAGGAAAATAAACATATTCTCCTTTGGCATGAGAAATACCTGTATTCCGTGCTTCAGAAAGTCCACCATTTTCTTTATGAATAACTGAGATAAAGTCATAATCCTTAACATAGTCATCACAGATTTGAGGAGAATGATCAGTACTCCCGTCATCAACAAGTAGAATCTCATAGTCCTTCCATTCTTGGGCAAGAACACTTTCAATGCAACGTTTTAAATATCTTTCAACATTATATACTGGAATGGCGACAGTTAATAGTGGTTTCATAGATTATTTACCTAATTTTTTATTCTACTCTAATTCTTCTCCTCTCTGATCTAATTGACTTACAACATTCAATGATATATGGTAAATCTTTAAATCAGCTCGGATATAATCCTTTTTTCAGCAAATTTGATTATTTAATATTTCTTATACAACTCCAAAAAATTCCGAATATAACTTTGTAATGAGAAGAGTTCTTTTTGGCGTTGGACAGAGGCCTTACCGAATTGCTCTCTCTTCTCGGTATTGTTAGCCAATTCTTGAATAGCCTTAGATAATTCTTCAGGCTGATTCGGTATAGCAAGAAGACCGTTTTCACCTTCCCTGACCATCTCACAGACACCACCATGTCGGTAGCCGACTACAGGTTTGCCACAAGCCATGGCTTCGAGGACGACTGTTGGTAGTGGATCTGGATTTGTACTTGGCAAGACAAAGATATCAAACATATTATAGAGTTCTGTCGTCTTGCTATAATAGTCAATTCGCTTGATTTGGCTAGCTACCGGTGAGTCTGATATAGCCTTTTCCAACTCATCCACGCGCCACTCTTCCCCATCAAATGCACTACCTGCTAAAAAGGCTACTGCTTTTGGATTAGCCTGTAAGATTGGCGTCACAGCTTCTAGGAAGTCTCCTTGCCCTTTCCAGGCATTTACTCGACCAACCATTCCAATAACCAAGGCATCCTGTGCGATACCAAACTGGTCACGGACCGCGCTGGCATCCATCACCTGGTAAACAGCATTGTCAACACCATTATAGATAACTTGAACCTGCTCGTCTTTCACATAGCGAGACTGCTTGACATGGTTGGCTACAGCATTTGAAACTGTCACAATCGTATCCGCATAGCGCCCCATCAAAAAGTTGATAAAATCTGAAATGGCTTTTGGTTTGACGATAATTTCATGCACATGCCAAATCAAAGGAAGTTTCAACTTCCGCTTGAGGTAAATTCCTTCAAGAACTGCTGTTGTATTGTTGTGAATAAGGCTAATGCCATTCTCCTTAGCATACTTTGCAATTTGTTTGGAATAACGGTTATAAGAGCCAAAGTACTCAAGAATCCCTTTTGGATTAAAATATTTACGACGCAAGATTGGGTAGTCAATGACTTTAACCTTGGCACCGACCTCTTCTAAAGCACCCACTAAGACACCGTCGTTGGGTAAAATAACGTGTGCTTCAAAAGCATCTTTATCCAATCCTTTAATAAGCTCTAACAAAACCTTGTCAGCACCATACATTTCGGCACCAGCATGAAGATATAATATTTTCTGCATTTCTAACCTTTAAATACTTTCTCGTAGTCTGTGACAATCTTTTCCCAAGTAAAAGCTTCTGAAATCCGTTGACTTGATTTTTGATTAAGATCTTCGATTGCTTGAGCATCCATTTGTTCAGCCTGATAAATGACATGTGCCAATTGATCTTTCTTCCAATAGAGCGCCCCATCTTCACCGACTTCACGGTTAAAACCAACATCCAACAATAGATTAAGCTTAGTAGACTCTAGTGCCTCAAGAAGTGACGGATTGGTACCACCTACCTCATGACCATGGAAATAAGCAAAGGCATTCTCACGAATGTATTTGAGCAACTCTTGATCATAGACCGTCCCGACAAACTTCACTCGAGGATCTTGATCAAATCCTGTATCCTTACGCAACTGTTCATAGAACTTGTTTTGTTCTACATTGGTAATCAGGACAAAATCTTTTTGTGAATTGGACTGCATAAAGCCACGAATCATGGCCTCATAGTTGTTTTCCGGGACAAAGCGACCTACGACAAGATAGTAGTTTCCTTCAGCAACTTGCTTATTCGCAAACCAAGTCCGGACTTTCTCATCCTCTTTGTTCAGGATAGACTTGCTTGTATCTGTTCCATAGGCGATATAGGTCGTCTGTGGCTGATACTTAGCATAGTCCTTCTGAATATAGGCTTCGATATTCTTGCTATCACAGATTAAAAGATCAGCATGTTTGACCATGAGTTGCTCAGAAAACTTCCAATACTTGCGGACTGGAAGGCTCCACTTGGCACGAAGCCACTCATGACCATCCGGATTGACCATCAGAGTTCCTCCGATAGCCTTGATTTTCTTTTTAATACCTGAAATAAAGGGACCAATCCGGCAAGCTAAGACATAGAAGATCGGTGCCTGATCCTGATTTTCCTTAGCCATTTCAATCGCCTTATTAAGTGCTGCGATATCATAAGCAATAGCACGTGCAGGACCAATATTAGGGACATCAATGTTGTAGCAAATTGCACCGTTATGCTCGAAAGTATCTGCAGTAATCCCTGATTTTGCTGAATTCTCCCTCATACAAGCTACATAATACTGGATATCCTTGTCTTGTTGGAATTCTGTCAACTTTTCAACAAAGGTCTCAAAACCACCATATTTTGCTGGAATACCTTTGGAACCAACGATATAAATTGATTGTGTCATTTTTCTCCTAACATGGAAAGGACGAAGTAGGTATTTTCCTACTTCGCTCCTTCTTTTCTAAGTACAACCTTCACGGTCTTGAGCAGGATCTGAATATCTTTCCAGATCGTCCAACCATCCATGTATGCAACGTCGAGTTTGACTACCTCGTCAAAATCTGTAATCTTACTGCGTCCGCTCACTTGCCAAAGGCCTGTAATCCCTGGCTTGAAACTGAGTCGGCGTTTTTGGGCTGGCGTATAGTCTTGGTATTCGTCTACCGTTGGAGGACGAGTTCCGACTAGACTCATGTCACCGATCAGAACATTGTAAAATTGTGGCAATTCATCCAGACTGGTCTTACGGATAAAGCGTCCGATTGATGTTACCCGCGGATCGTTTTCCATCTTAAACATCCCACCTGTCATGGTGTTTTGCGCCATCAGATCTTTTTTAATCTCTTCGGCATCCACGCGCATGGAGCGGAATTTATAGAAGTTAAAATACCGTCCGTTCTTTCCGACCCGCTTCTGTACAAAGAAGGCAGGGCCGCCATCTTTACGGATCAGAGGGACTAAGACAATACTTACTAGTCCACAAATCAAGAGACCAAAGAGGGCTCCCGCAATATCCAAGAGACGTTTGGCCAATACGTGGCTCGGTTTGTAGAAATTGGTTGAGAAAGTGACGACACTTAGTCCCCCGACTTCTCGAACCCGTTTATTGCCCAAAGAAGCGAAGTTAAAGGCATTGAGATTGACCGATACATCGATCCCCATACTCTCAAACTCCGAGACGAAGTCACTAATATTGTAGTCCTCACTTGGCAGATTGATAAACACTTCATCCACCACTTCCTTGGTCACAAAGTTCATCATTTGATCCGGCTGCACCACCCGTACACCCGAATGGGTAAAATCCGTATCATCCATGACAGTGACACCGATCAATTCCCCATGATAGAGGCTGGGCGAATGCAGAATATCAAATACCCTTTCCATCCGACTGGTCGCTGTGATCAAGAAAATCTTTCGCGAACTTTTCCGCCGTGGTGAAACAGACTTCCGGTATCTCTTGAGCAAGAGATCCATGATGTAGACGGAAAACGTATTGAAAAGAAAGAAGTAGATCATCCCCCGACGAGAAATGGAAAAGACCCCGTCGAGCATAAAAGAGGTAAAGGTGATCCCAACAGCGAAAAATACATTGTATTTCAAGACCTGAAAGAGCTCATCCAGATAGCCTCTGCTGTAAAAACGATAGGAGACATTGCTAATGTAGAAGGCTACAAAATGCAAGAGATAGAGAATGGCGATCGTCTGCGATGTGTATTCTGCATCCTTAAAAAGACTCACAATGTAAGCTGAAAATAGGACAGCCAAACTTTGAAAGAGAACAATATTTAATTTTTCCAGTTCGATTCTTTCTTCTCCCATTTTCCCTCAATCCTATTCTTTACTTTTTCCCGTACTCTCCGTAAGATCCGTATCCACCATACGAACCATACTCAGCAGCTTTAATGTTAAATTTATTGAGCACTACTCCTAAGAAAGGTGTGCCTGTTTGTTCTAATTGGTCCTTGGCCTTTTGGACAGCCTTGCGTCCATTGGCACCAGATTCTGTGATCAAGACAGTTCCATCACAGCGTTGGGCGATAATGGCTGCATCGATCACGACCCCGATTGGAGGCGTATCGACAATGATGTAGTCAAAATGCTCACGCAGGGCATCCATCATCACAGTGAAGTTCTTGCTTTGCAAGAGACCTGTTGGGTTTGGTGCGACCTGTCCAGACTCGATGATATCCAAGTTTGGAAAATCAGTCGCATACAAAATTTGGTCCAATTGGCTACGACCAGATAAGAAATCTGTTAACCCTTGAATCTTAGTACGACTACGGAAAATCCCTGTCATGACAGAGTTCCGGATATCACAGTCGACCAAGAGGGTCTTGTAACCCGCACGCGCAAAAGCAACGGCCAAGTTGGTTGAAGTGGTTGATTTTCCTTCATTTTCTTGAACAGATGAGACAGCGATGACTTTTAGATCCACTCCACTCAATTGGATATTGGTCGCAAGAGCATTGAAGTACTCTTCCACTTTTCGAATTTCTTGCAATTTGTTTTTTGAAATTTCTAACGTATTCATGCGATCTCCAGTCTATAGTTTCTTAATATCTGGTACAACACCAAGTAAGGTCAGACCCATCAGCTCTTCAACGTCTTCTGGTCTCTTGACACGATCGTCCAAGACTTCTACTACGACCATGAGAACCACCATCAAACCAGCTCCAGCAATAAAGCCAAGAAGGACATTGCGCTTGATATTTGGTGAAGAAGGTGATTGAGGCACTTCGGCTTCATCCAAGGTCGTAACATCTGACACCTTGGTCACAGAAATGATCTTTTCAGCTGCTACATTCCGAAGACCATTAGCAATACGAGCCGCTTCTTTTGGATCTCCGTCCTTAGCCGTGATCGAAAGGATACGAGTATCTGTTGGAACGGACACACTGATCTTTTTCAACAATTCAGCAGGTGTCATATCGAGTTTCAATTCTTCGATAGCTTGGCTCAAGACATTCTGAGAAAGAATGATCTCACGGTAGTCCTTAACCAAGTAAGAACCCGCCTGCAAATCAGAGTTTGTCAAGGCATTGTTGTCTTGGTTTTGACGGCTGACCACATAGATCCGGCTAGTACTTTGGTATTCTTTCTTGGCTAAAAAGGCACTGTAGCCAAATGCTGCAATGGCAAAGACAAGAGCGACCAAAACGATCGAAAACTTGCGTTTCCATAGGGTCTTCAGCATAGCGAAAACATCAATTTCCACTGCTTGATTTTCTTGATTGTTCATTTCCTAATTACTCCTTCATGTGGATCTCTCCACCTGTTTCCTGGTTAGATTAATTCATCCGCTAACAAGAGTTCTTGATTGCTGACAAAGAGAGCTTGTGCTCGTTGTTCTCCGTATTCTTCCTTGATCAAGCGATAGGCTTCTGCCATATAAGGCGGTCGTTTGTCCACATTGTGCATATCACTGGCCACAAAGTGCACCAAGTCTTTTTCTAAGAAGTACCGAGCTCGTTTTTTCAGTTGTTTTTGCTCATCCCCAAAGAGGCGAGGCTTGAGAACACTGGAACTATTGATCTGCATGTAGCAACCCATGTCAATCATCTCTTGCACGCGCTCCTCATTTTTCTCCAAGCACTTATAGCGCTCAATATGGGCCACCACCGGTGTCACACCTAGATGGAGCAAACGGTCCAAGGCCGTATGGATCTCCTTGTAAGGCGTTCCCATACTGAATTCAATCAGCGCAAAGCGCGTCTCTGCCAAACGTGGAATGATCTTTTCTTCCAGTTTTTTCAAGACATCATTAGTAAAGTAGATCTCTGCCCCGTAATGAATCGATAAATCTGGCGCGACCTCTGCCGCAATTTTTTTCACTTCTTGAAAATTTTCAGAAATCTTTTCTTCGGGAGTTTCAAACATCCCCTTGCGACGATGAGAAGTGGAGATAATGGTCCGTACCCCTTGGCGATAGCTTTCTTCCAATAAGGCACGCGTATCTTCTCTTGTCTTTGGTCCATCATCCACATCAAAGACGATGTGCGAATGGATATCAATCATTTTTCTTTTCCTTCCATTACTTTTTGAATGGTTTCCTTAGCCTTGGTCAAGCTGGCTTGATCCAACTCCATGACATAGAGGTTGTAACCAGGCATAGCATAAGACGGCAAGTCATTTCGTCCTTGACCAGTGATCGCTTGAGAAGTCACCTCATAAGAACCACCCGTTTCTAATTGGGTATTGATCAAGTTCATCATGGTCGGCAACTGCATGTTGGTTTGGACAGAATCTTGGAGGTTTCCGATAATCTCATTGTAGTTGCTTAAGACCTTGGTAGAGGTCAACTTTTTGATAATGGCCGCAATGACTTTTTCTTGGTTTTTCCCACGATCATTGTCGCCGCCTTGGAGTGAGTAGCGTTCTCGGACAAAACCGAGGGCTTGCTCTGAATTCAAATGAACCTTTCCAACTGGGAAATGGAACTTGCCATGAAGGCTCGTGAATTCTTGGTCATTTTCCACATCGATTCCCCCTAGAAGGTCAATCAACTTGAGGAAAGAGGTGAAATTGAGACGAACATAATAGTTGAGCTTGATATCATAGAGATTCTCAAGGGTATGGATCGAAGCATCCACTCCGTAGATCCCTGCATGGGTCAACTTATCATTTTGGTTGTTGCCACCATCTGCGATTGGCACATAGGCATCCCGTGGTGTCGTTGTCAATAGGACTTGCTTGGTCTTCCGATTGACAGTCATGATGATATTGACATCTGATCGAGAAACCGAGGTTACTGGGCCATAAGTATCGATCCCGCTGACATAGATGTTAAAGACATCCGCATCGGCAGACACCTTGCTCGTCGCTGCCACTTCTTTTCGGATCTTGTAGGAATAGATTTTCTTCAACTTCTTCGCATAGTCCGCATCTTCTGCAGCGATGGTATCTTCAAAGGTACTGTTGAGGACCATAGCAGAAGAATTCCCTTCTTGCAGGCTCTTATAGGCATCTAGATAAGTTGGTGCATCCACTACAGAAATTTCCTGACCCTTGGTCTTTTTGATGTTGTCCAAGAGGGCCGTGAGATTGGCTTCGTTATTGTTGCCCTTTGGTGCCACCACTTCCTTGATTTCTTTGATATCTTTGATGTCACTGTCTTTCTTGACATAGACAGCCATCTCAAACTCTGTATAGTTAGAGTGGCCGTTGACATTACTGGTCAGATTCAGCAACTGTTGACTAGCAAACAAAACTCCTGAACTAGCCAATAAGCCGACAAGAAGCAGGACCAAAGTTGTCTTTTTGGCCTGATTTTTAATCACAAAACAAGCTGACAAGAGCGAGAGAACAGCTAATAGTGCCATCACGAGAACATTGACATAGCGAAAAGCCAAGATGTTATTGGCCAACATGGTATAGGTCGCCCAACTTGCAGTCATAAGCAAAAAAATAAGCAATACGGAATTAATGATTCGCAATTGCCCCCACTTATATTCTGAACGACGACTCCGTCTCCTTTGTGACATAAATACCTCCAATTAGTCCTAATCATATTTATTGTAACATATTTTTAGCAAAAAATGCATTAATTATCACTTTTTTGTCCATTATGGGCATTTGAAAAGTAAGCGTTTTCTGAAATAAGCAAAATCCCTTGTATACTTATGCAGAGAATCTAAAAAACCGGGCGAAAAACCCGGTTTTTTTGAAGATCCTACAAAAGATCATCTCGTTTGACCTGCTCAAAACTTTCTTTGCCGTCATTGAGCTTGTCCCAGATGACGACTTTTCCTTCTTTGAGGGATTTTTGAACATCAATGATCCGCTGGTTAGAAGAGCCACGGAACTGCAACATGAGGTTGCGCTTGCTCTTATCATAGCGCCCATCGACTAGTATATCAATCAGAGATAAAAGTTCTAGTTTGTCAGGGGTCTCCAACATCATTTCTTCCCAAGTGTAGCCTGTCCATGACCAGATGTCTTTGTCGGGCAATTCTTTTCTCACGCGCTTGGCCAAGGGCAGAAGGATGCCGGTGTTAAGAAAGGGTTCCCCCCCAAGCAGGGTCAGGCCCTGGACATAGGGGTGAGCCAAATCGGCCATGATTTGCTCTTCTAACTCTTTAGTGTAGGGAATGCCTGCATTGAAAGACCAAGTTGCTACATTGTAACAACCCTCACAGTGAAACATGCAACCGGCCACATAAAGGGAGTTGCGCACCCCTTCGCCATCGACAAAGTTAAAAGCCTTATAGTCAATGATGCGCCCTTGGCTGAGCTCCTCACTCTTCCACTCGCCTGGTTTTGGTGTATTCCATGTCATGCTTTCTACTCCACTTCTATTCAATAGCGCTCCGTTCCATTTCGAACATCCTCCAATTCTCCACCATTAGCTAAGATAACAGCTCGACTGGCCGGATTTTCCGTGCTACATGTCACCAGAGCACGATGAATGTTCTTTTCTTTTGCTACTCGCAGACCTTGACGGAGAGCTTCCTTGGCATATCCTTTGCCCCTTTCAGAAGGGCGGATGGAATAACCGATATGACCAGCATAATTCAGCAATCCCTCATTTAGTCTCAGCCGTAGATTCAAAAAACCTAAAGCATGACCTGATTCATCAAACAATACGAACTGAATTGATGGAACGCGATTTTCAGGCAAGTTTATTCCCATTTCTTTATTAAGGTTAGTTTCTAGCCACTCCTCATAATCAAAGTTCTCAGCATCCCAAAAGCCGCCGTCGTGGGCCGACTGGGTCTCTTCAAACTCTGCCATCATGTTTAGAATGGTTTCTTTATCTGCTAATGTTGGTCTGCGTAATTCCATCTTTACCTCCCCCATACGAGAAAAGCGAGAGCGGACTCTCACTTTTTCTTATTTTTCTTTAAAAATTGTTCTCTCAGGCTGGCTACTCGGTCTTTTTTATTGACTCCACCCTTTGAATGCTTTTCGTGGAATCGTTGAACCTGAGCCTTTCCTTTATCATCTAATTGGTATTTTCCCATAATGTCCTTTTCTAATCTGTCACTTGGTATCCAGCTGATTTGATAGTGGATCCATTCATGTGTTTGACCCGCGCAGCGATTTCCTTATGACGGCCATTGACCATCGGACGAGCTTGCGGGTTTCCTAGATAACCACAGGTCCGTTTGACCACATCAACCGTTTTCGGATCGCTATTGCCACAGTTTGGACAAGCAAATCCGCGCTCAGTCGGCGTGAAATCTCCTTCAAAATCACACTTGTAACAACGGTCAATCGGCGTATTGGTTCCGAGATAACCGACCCGGTCATAGGCATAATCCCAAACCGCTTCAAGGGCTTTTGGATTTTGTTGGAGCACAGGGTATTCACAATAGTGGATAAAGCCACCAGACGCCCCAGCTTCAGGATAAACTTTTTCAAAATCTAACTTCTCAAATGGCGTTGGGTTCTTACGAACATCGTAGTGGAAACTATTGGTGTAGTATTCCTTGTCTGTAATATCCGGAACCTTACCAAATTTCTCCGTATCTAGGCGACAGAAGCGGTCTGTCAAGCTTTCTGACGGTGTCGAATAGATGGAGAAGTGGTAATCATACTGGTCAGACCATTCTTCCACGCGCGCTTTCATATCCTTGATGATATCGATCGTGAATTGTTTGGCTTCTGGATTGTGTTCCCAATTTGGACCATAAAAGACGGTTGCAACTTCATAGAGTCCGATATAGCCCAGAGAAACAGTTGCTCTGCGATGACGGAAGAGCTGATCTACCTGGTCATATTTACCCAAGCGTTTCCCGAAAGCCCCATATTGGTAGAGAATCGGCGCATTAGCTGGTGTCGCTTCTTTGGTGCGTTCCACCCGGTAAACCAAGGCATCTTCAGCGATGTTCATCCGTTCATTAAAGATTTGCCAGAACTTCTCCTTGTCTCCACCTGATTCCAAGGCAATCCGAGGTAAATTGACTGTCACAACCCCTAGATTCATCCGGCCAGAATTGACTTCCACACCATTCTCGTCCTTCCAACCTTGAAGGAAAGAGCGACATCCCATTGGCACCTTGAAGGAGCCTGTCAACTCGACAATCTTGTCATAAGACAAAACGTCTGGGTACATACGCTTCGTCGCACATTCCAAGGCCAATTGCTTGATATCATAGTTAGGAGTTCCAGGTTCTAGGTTGAGCCCCCGCTTAAGGGTAAAGATCAGCTTTGGAAAGATAGCGGTCCGATGTTCCGATCCAAGTCCCTTGATTCTGATTTCCAAAATCGCCTTTTGGATTTCCCGCTCGAAGCGATTGGTCCCAAGACCAAAACCAAGCGAAGTAAAGGGAGTTTGTCCGTTCGAGGTAAAGAGCGTATTGATCTCATATTCCAGCGATTGCATGGCATCATAGATATCTTTTTGAGTCTTGCTCCAAGCATAGTCCTCTTGCTTTTCAGGAAGTACCCACTCTTTGGCATCTGCCAAGTGCTTTTGGTAGTTCTTTTCTGCATAAGGGGCCAAGACTTCATCGATCCGGTCAGCCGAGCAACCCCCGTACTGACTAGAAGCTACATTGGCAATAATCTGCGAGATTTGAGCCGTTGCAGTTTGGATGGACTTAGGACTTTCTACTTCTGCATTCCCAATCTTAAAGCCATTTCTGAGCATGCCTTCAAAATCGATCAAACAGCAGTTGGTCATCGGTGTATAAGGGCTATAGTCCAAATCATGGTAGTGGATATCCCCTTTTTGATGGGCATTGGCTACGTGTTTAGGCAACATTTTAAGACCAATAGACTTACCAACGATCCCTGCCGTCAAGTCCCGTTGCGTATTAAAGACATCGCTGTCCTTATTGGCATTTTCATTGACAACCGCTTGGTCCTTGTTGAGGAGTTTTCCAATCGTAAAGTTGATATCCGTCGCTTTTGAGCGCTCAAAATCCCGCTGCGTCCGATAAGTAATGTAACTCTCAGCAATCGCATATTCGTTGGCTTGAAGCAATTCATGTTCGACGACATTTTGGATCTCATAGATCTTCACGCCATTTGGAAAACGTTCCAAGATCTCTGCGATCACACGATCGACAACAGCTTCTAGTTTGGCTTCCATCACTGGAGTGAGAGAAGTCACTTCTTCTGTCGCCTTCAACAAGGCTTTATAAATTTTTTCAACATCGAATTGAACTCGACGGCCATCTCGTTTTTCAACAAAAATATCCGGGGCCATTCTCAGTTTTTCTTCTCTCAAGGTGATCATACCAAACATGCCTCTCTTCATTTATTTACATACAAGTTGTATTATACCACTCCAAAAATAAAAATCAATATCTTGTGGTGAAAATTCTAAAAAACTTTCTAAAACACAAGATATTGATTTTCTTAAGAGCGTTGATAGAGTTTGAAATGACGGTATTTCTTCTCAACCAGACGATAATTTTCTTTGAGCAAGTCTTTCATTTTGGAGGTCAACTCCACCTGATTGTTGACCACAATATACTTGGGTTCAGACCGATCGATTTGTTGGATCACATTAGTCCGGTTTTCATTAATTCCCAGATAAGACGTCGGGGTCAATAAGGCAGAAGCTGCCAAACGATCGCTTTCTTGATAGAGAGTAGCTGTCGCATCCCAAGCATAAATGGTATCTTTCGACTTGGTGTGATTTTTAATGTAGCTGGCAATAGCGCTCCGTTCACTCGATTGACCAGACTGAAGCACAACATCTTGAACCACCGGATTCGCCAACAGATAGACAAGGGCTACTAGCGGTAAGAAAACTTGGCTCGTAAAGTAAGCGGCCCAAACTTCCTTGTTTTTCTTCTTCCGACCACGACGTTCGATCCCATCATTTTCTTCCCCATCTCGTGAGAACCAGATCGCAAACAAAGGAAGAATAAATGGTAACATTGGCAATAATTGGTAAGCGCCTTGTTCAGGAAGACCAATAGACACGATGAGGACTACCAGGCTACCTACCCATCCCATAAAGCGGAAGATCCGGCGAGCACTGCTATTTTGCTTCGTAAAGGACATCAAAAAGGCAGAGACCAGGCCAAAGGCGAGCGCCAACAGTCCATAATAAATAACATTACTGAAGGTCTGTCCATTGCTAAAATTCAAGGCATTAAAGACATAGGTTACTTGGTTAATGGCATAGCCAAAAGTCTGATTCAAAACGGTGATATAGCCAATTGGATAAAAGACGAGTGAAAAACCAAGGAGAGCTGCTAGCAGTTGATAAAAGCCACGCGCCCATCTCTTCTGCTTGATATTAAAGGCTGTTAATCCAAGGAAGGCCAACAAATAAAACAGGGCACTGGTCATCGGATCAATCAAGAAAGCCACAGCTGCAATCGCACCGTAAAGGATAAACCCTTCGTCCTTACGATGCCCAATCAGATAAGCCAAAATAAAATTCATGCTAGCAAATAGGATTGGAAAACTAAAGAAAGTTACATAAGTCCCGCCAAAACCAAGTCCTAGCACCAAGAAATAAAAGAGTAACTGGACATTCTTCGCTGTATCTTTATCAGACACCAGTAGACGCACAACCCGATAGAGATAGGTACCCGCAAAGAAGAGAGCAATCGCTTGGAGAATCATCAAGATCCAATGTCCACCAGCCAAACTTCCCAACCAGTTGATTGCATAATAGAGGAGACCATTGGTTCCGTAAAAATCACCAAACGGTACTTGTCCCTTGGTCATCGCCCAGCCAGCATACAAGTTTTGCGATTGTTGATTGGTTGCAAAACGAGTTAAAAATGGCACCCCGACATGCAGCAAACTAATCAAGAGACTCAACACAAAAGGAATCGCTAGGGGCACTGGACGCTTGGAGTGACGACGGATCGGATCAACTGTCACATCTGCCTCTTGCTCTTCCGTATTCTCTTCTACCTTAGATGCTTCCGCTTTTGTCGTTTCAACTCCCGCCTTACGCGAACGACGACTCATCCGACTGAGCGGTTGCTCCGGTTCCTGTTCTGATTCTTGTGTAGGTTCTGCTACTGCTTCTGGCTTGGCATCACTAATTTCCTCTGATGCCTCCATTGCAACCGGCTCCTCCAAGACTTCTGCCTGCTGGCTATGAGTCGGCTCTTCTTCACGAAAGACTGATTTATCTAGCACTTCGCGAATCTCACGTGTATCCTGAAAACTATCTCCCACGTGAATCCCTAATTTTTTCGAAGTCATTTCTTGCTCTTTTTCGCTCATTCTTTTTCCTTTTTCTAGATCTTTGCTCTTTCCTTTTAGAAAAAAGCCCATTATCTTTTCTAGTATACCAAATTCTGCTGACCCTGTCAGCCTCTTATCACATAGTCATATGTAAAAAGAGTCAGGCATCTCGATTCCTGACTCTGATTTTCGTTTTTATACATTTACAACATCGGTGCGAACAATTGCATAATTTCCTTGATTAAGCTTTGGTGCCAAGTAAAGCGGAAGGTATCTTCTGTAATTTCTTGAGACACTTCAAAGATATGGTCAAAGTCCTCCCGAATCTTTTTCAAGGCAGGCGTCCGATACATCCAGACGGCATTTTCATAGTGATGGACCAAACTGCGGTAGTCAAAGTTAATCGACCCTACAACCGCCATTTCGTCATCTGCCAGGACTTGCTTGCTATGGACAAAACCAGGTGTATACTCATAAATCTTTACTCCTGCATCCATCAGATCCAAGTAAGCCCCACGAGTTACGATTTGGATCAATTTTTTATCTGGAATATGCGGGGTCACGATGCGAACATCCACCCCACGAAGGGCAGCATTGCGGATATCCTCTGTCAAATCATAATCGATGATCAAGTAAGGAGTCGTGATATAGACGTAATCCGTCGCCAGGTTGATCATATTTTGATAGACCGTCTTTCCGACCTGCGACTTGTAAATCGGCTTTGGTCCACTCCCATAGGGAATGTAGAGCCCTTCGCCTTCGACAGCCTTGTTTTCAATATGGTAGCGGTCAAAATCCTCGATTTCCCCACGGTTGATGTACCAGTTCATGAGGAAAAGTCGCGTTAAGGCCTTAACAGCCCGTCCATCTAAACGGATGGCACTGTCCTTCCAGTGACCAAACCGCTCAATGTGGTTGATGTACTCGTCTGCCAAATTGACACCACCTGTATAGCCGATCTGCCCATCAATGACCAGAATCTTGCGGTGGTCTCGGTTGTTATAAGCCACTGTTAGACGGGGGATCACCTTGTTAAACTTATGGGCATCAATCCCCATCTTTCGCAATCGTTTAGTATAGTTCCCGGCCAAGGTCGCCATACAGCCGATATCGTCATAAAGGAGTTTGACTTCAACCCCCTCTTTTACTTTCTGCTCTAAAATCTCCAGAATGCTGTTCCACATCAAGCCTTCATCAATGATGTAAAACTCGATGAAGATAAATTTTTTCGCTGCTCGCAGATCCTCTAGTAGTTGCGCATACATCTCCTCCCCTAGAGGGTAAAAGGTCGATGCCGTCCCATTGTAGAGATCCGCATTGTGGTCCATGGATAAAATCGACTTAACCAAGCCATAGACAGCCTTGCTTTCTTGCTTGAGTTCCTTACGCAGTTGCTGGCTGTTATCCTCCCTAAACTTCATGGACTCCATATTTTTCAGCTGGATCATTTCCTTTTTGGACAAACGCCGCTCGCCAAACATGAGGTATAAAAGCGATCCAAAGACAGGAATGACGGCAATCAAGAGCCAGGTCACCTTATTTTCAGGCGGGGTATTTCGATTAACAATAGCCAAGATTGTCGACACATATAAGAGCCCAATGACCGAAACAGATAGCCAATGCGGGAACCATCTATTAAGCCAGAAGAAGGCCGCAAAGGATGCCCAAAGTTCAAAGCCCATAAACAAAATACTAAATCCATATTTGGACATTAATAGACGTAATTTTCGAAAGGTCACAGCATCCTCCTTTTTTCTTTCTACTAGTATACCAATTCTTTTTACCCGATGCAACGACCAACCAAGCCCCTTCTTGACAAACAAAAAGAGGCTGGGACAAAAGTCCTAGCCTCAAAATTGTTTTTGGATTGTCGAGCAAGACGCAGTGGTTGAGTGGGCCCTACTACGCTGATTTCATCAGCTTTTACAGCCCTACTCAACTGTGCGGAGGTGGGACGACGAAATCGAATTCTAACGAATTACCGATTTCCGTCCCACTCTCTCTTGTCTCGTCCCTTATTGCTTGGTCAGGACAATAATCCCTTGATCATCCTCTGCTTGCTCCAGATCTTCTAGCGACAACTGATTTCCTTCGATCCGATAGCGATAAGGCTCATCTCCGATACGCATGGATTGATTGACCGGATCAATACTGACCTCTTTGGTCTCTTCTTCGCCATCAGCATCTTGCACCGTAAACGTGCCTTTTCGCCCCGTCACCACCAACAGAATTGTATTTTCCTCGTCCTGTCCTCGATAACTGCCATCTATGGACACTCCTTCTTTCTGTTCTTCACTCGCTGAAGTCACAGTCTGTGATGAAGCAGATGTCTGTTTGCTCGAAGTCTGTGTCGCTTTTTCTTGCTGGCTACAAGCAGTCAGGAAAAGGGCTATTGCCAAGGTCAGTATAGACATGATTTTTTTCATTAAGATCGACTCCTTTCGCCATAACCATATACCATCTACCACCAGTATACGCCAAGAAAGTCTTTAGGTCAATTGTTTACCCCTCTAATAAAAATGCCCTTACTTCCGCAATAAAATACAAGGATCCTGTCACAAATAAGACTTCATCTGGACGACTCTGATCCATAAATTCTTTGATATATGCCTTATAGTCCGCTACATAGGGCAAGTCTTGTCGGTCGCCTTGTGCCACCACTTCTCCGTAATGGAAGGTCGTCAAAATCAATTCAGCTTCTGGCAATCCCGCTTGAAGCGTTTGGAGCATCCCGCTATAATCTTTTCGCTTGAGGGCTCCAAATAAAATCTTCACGCGCTTTCCTGCTAAGCTATTGGCAAACTCGATCAAGCGCAACATAGCATGAGGATTATGAGCGCCATCCAGATACACCTGGTCGCCAAACAACTCTAGACGGCCCGGCCACCGCGTCTCTTGCAAGGCGTGCTGGACCTGATCCATATCCACTTCTTGATCTAGGCCCTCCATATAGAGGAAAAAGGCCTCCAAAGCTACTGCAGCATTTTCCCGTTGGTAATCACCCTTCAAACCCAGAGACGGCAAGACAAGTTCCACGTTTTCATTCCAAAAACGATCCTGCTCTAAGCCAAAATCGTTCTGGAAGGCATGGAGATCCACATCCAATTGCTTCGCTTTTTCTTGACAAACAGATATAGCATCATCCGACAAGGGACCCACCACAGCTTTCTTGCCCTTCTTAAAGATTCCTGCCTTTTGCTGGGCGATTTCCGCAATCGTCCCTCCCAGTGTTTCTTGGTGATCCAGGCCAACCGAAGTGATAACTGCGATCTCTCCCGTCACTACGTTGGTCGTATCCAGAAGTCCTCCGATACCAACTTCCAGCAAGACCACATCCACAGCTTGTTCCTTAAAATACAAGAGGGCCATGAGGCAGATAATCTCAAAATAAGAGAGTTGGTCCTGGGTTTGAAGCAAGGTCTGCTCCATTTGTTGTACCTGCTGGCCGATCCGAGTAAAATCTTCATCTGAAATTGGCTGATCCCCGATACAAATCCGGTCATGAATACTGATCATATGAGGAGAAGTAAAGGTTCCAACCTTCTTCCCATGAGCCATCAACAATTGACGCAGAAAGGCGATTGTGGATCCCTTCCCATTGGTTCCTGTCACATGAAGGATCGGATAAGCCTTATCCGGCCTCCCTAAAAGGCTCACTGCCTGCTCCATACGATCCAGGCCCGATCGAAAATTCAGACCGATCCGACTATTCATCCATTGCTCAATCTTATTCACATCTTCCTCCTAAAAGAAAAAAGCGACAAAGCCTCTTCTGACGTTTGCGCTCCTTTCTTTTGTAGTTATTTCTTTCTCATTTTTACAGCAAGTCTATCGGACTTCCTGCTTTTTCTTGTTTTTTGAAGCAGGGCTAAAAACGTCCCCCGGACTTACCAACTCTTTCTAGTTCCTAGGAGTTGGGGTAAAAACATCCACTGGATGTTTTTACTCCTCCATAAAGCTGTTGAAGACTTCTTCGATCATATCCCATTCTGCATCTGAGTCTTCTGGGATTGGTTGAAGGTCGCCTTCTGTTCCGTCTTCGTTTTCTGTAAATGAATAAGCTTGGATTTCAACTTCGCCGTTTTCATCTTCTTCTGCATTTGCAGGGATCAAAAGGACATAGTTCTTTCCAAATTCTTCTTTGCCATCAATGGTCAAAAGAATTTCAAACAAGGTTTCATTTCCTTGTTCATCCACCAATGTGATTAATTCACGTTCTTCATGGTCGTGGTTATGATCATGTGCCATACTATTCTTCCTCGTTTTCTTTCTAAAAATTGCGATCTAAATAATTTTGTAAAATAAGCTGCGCTGCTAACTTATCAATAACTTTTTTGCGTTTGCTACGGCTAATATCTGCTTGCTCAATCAACATCCGCTCTGCAGCAACTGTCGTCAACCGTTCGTCTTGGTAGTCGACTGGCAACCCAAACTTTTCAGCAATCATCGTGCCGTAAGCCTGACTGGCTTCCACACGCGGTCCGCTGGTGTTGTTCATGTTTTTTGGCAAGCCTACAACAAAACGGTCTACCTTGTATTGAGCTACTAATTCGGCTAAGCGCTCCAAACCGAATTCTTTTTTGTCTTCATCGATTTGGATGATTTCAAGACCCTGAGCTGTAAAACCGAGAGGATCACTCACAGCAACCCCGACGGTCTTTGAGCCAACATCCAATCCCATAATTCTCATTAGAGGTCTATTCCTTGCCCTTTCAAATAATAACGTACCAATTCTTCAACGATTTCATCTCGTTCATATTTACGAATTTGGTTCCGTGCATTATTATAACGAGGTACATAGGCAGGATCACCACTGAGTACGTATCCTACGATTTGATTAATTGGATTGTAGCCTTTTTCATCCAGTGACAAGTACACATCTTTCAAGGTCTCGCTAATTTCCTTACGATTTGAATCATCAAGATTAAAACGTACTGTTTCATCTGTAAATCCCACAAGAACACCCTCTTTCCTTAGAATATTACTATTATACCATAATTAAGAGTTTTCCACAACGGCCAAGCCCTTGATTTTACGGCTTTTTCAAGCATTTTTGAGCTATTTTAGCTAAACTGTTTTTTTATTTTTGCTCACTTGCTCCAGCATTGATAAGATTATCCGCAAATTGACTCGGTGTCAGCTTCAACAACTCTGGTAAGTGATTGTTTTTGAAGTAAGTCATGCCTTCGGCCTTCTTCACATCCATCGCTTCAAAGTCATAGGTGATCGTCACCTTGTATTCATTCTCATTTTCCAAGGTCAAATCAGCTGTGAAACCTGGCACTGTCAAGGCTTCCTTAAAGGCATCATCCTTGTTAAAGGATTCTCTCAACTGCTTTTGCGCTTCCTCTACTCCAACCTGTTGGATCCCTTTTTTCAACTCCTCATCGGTTGCCGTCACATTGATGGTCTCCAATTTTTTAAAGGTATTCCCCACATAGGTGACGATTTGCGTCTGTTGTGTCCCCTTGTCATCTTTTGGAAAGACAAAGGTTCTAGTGATGACTTTATTTTCTTCAGCTTTTTGCAGAATACTCTTATTATCCTTTTGCAGCTGCTCTGCTTTTGCTTGGATTGCCTTTTGTTCACTTGAATTTGGCGTTTTCGCTTGTTTTTTTTGACCGCATCCAGTCAAACACAAGGCAAGTGCACCCAATAAGAAGATTTTCCTTTTCATTTTCCATTCCTTACTAGTTATTGTTTTCTAAAATATTGTATCATAGATTTCGTAAAATGGCGCAGTAAACTGCTTTTCATTCCGATTTTTAAAAAGAAAAAATCAGAAACAAATTGTTTCTGATTTTCAATCGCTTTAAAGAGCTGCACGCATCCGCGCTTCTGCATTTTCTACATTTCGAACTGATCGTGGCAAGAAGGCACGAATATCGTCTTCTTTGTAGCCCACTTGGAGACGTTTGTCATCTACCAAGATCGGACTTTTAAGAATACGAGGTGTTTCCATGATGATGTCAATGACTTCATTGACACTCAAGTCTTCGATGTCCACTCCTAGATTTTTAGCGTATCGATTTTTTGAAGAGACAATACTTGCCACTCCATTTTCAGTCTTTGTAAGGATATCCAATAATTCTTCTTTGGTGATCCCTTCCTTACCGAGGTTTTGTTCTTTATAAGTTAGCTGGTGAGCGTTGAGCCAAGTCTTTGCTTTTTTACAGCTGGTGCAACTTGACACTGTATAAATTTTAATCATGCATGCACTCCTTTCGCTACACGATAATACTATCGTATTAAATTATAACACAAAAACCATCAGTCTAGCGACCTATTTTGAAAAAAATTAATCTTCAATTTCAATCACGTCATCTAAATCTAGAGTTACTTCTTCTACGACAGGAGCTGCTTCTTCAGTTTTATCAAGGGCTTTCACTGCTTCGTCTTCTTCGATCAAACCAAAATGAACCCGAACCTTGTGGTCGATTTCGTCAAAAATTTCTGGGTGGTCAGCCAAGAATTTCTTAGCATTTTCAGATCCTTGACCAATTTTTTCGCCATTATAGGAGTACCACGCACCCGCTTTTTGGATGATATCCAAATCTGTTGCAATTTTAACCAATTCACCTGTACGTGAAATTCCTTCCCCGTACATGATTTCGACCATGGCTTCTTTGAACGGTGGAGCTACCTTGTTCTTCACAACCTTGATCTTAGTTTCCTTACCAACGTTGGTATCTTTTTGGTCCCCAGTCCCCTTGATTTGAGTGTTTCCACGAACATCTAAACGGACAGAAGCGTAGAATTTCAGGGCACGACCACCAGGTGTGGTTTCAGGGTTCCCAAACATGACCCCAACTTTTTCACGCAATTGGTTGATAAAGATGGCAATGGTCTTCGTCTTATTGATCGAAGCTCCAAGCTTACGCATCGCTTGGCTCATCATCCGCGCTTGCAAACCAACGTGGCTATCCCCGATATCTCCATCGATTTCCGCACGTGGTACCAAGGCCGCAACAGAGTCGACAACCACCAAATCAACCGCACCAGAGTCGATCAATTTACCAGCAATTTCAAGCCCCTGTTCCCCTGAGTCTGGTTGAGACAAGAGAAGTTCGTCGATATTGACCCCAAGAGCTGCTGCATAAGATGGATCCAAAGCATGCTCGGCATCAATAAAGGCAGCAATGCCTCCCTCTTTCTGTGCTTGCGCTACTGCATGGAGGGCAACGGTTGTTTTACCAGATGATTCTGGACCATAGATTTCGATGATCCGACCTTTTGGATAACCACCAGCACCCAAGGCAATATCAAGCGCCAAGGAACCAGAGCTCATGACTTGTACTTTTTGCTCTGCACGTTCGCCCAGACGCATGATCGATCCCTTACCAAAGTCTTTTTCGATCAACTTCAGGGCATCATTGAGCGCTTTTTCACGCTCATCTCCAAATTTCTTAGAGATATCATCTAATTTTTTCTGTTTTTTCGCCATTCTTTTCTCCTATTTTTTACTATACAGGAAATGTATGCAACTCACTGACGCTTTCCGTCATTTGAAAGGCACATTTCCTATCCATTTTTAGAATTATTCTTCATTTGGCATAAACTTCATTATACCAAATTTTCACCATTTAATACAGCCAAGCGCACCAAATTAAAGGCATGAAGGACTGCAATTTTGCGGACATCCGCCCGGCTACGTCCAGCGATATTGACTTGGACACTATCCACTCCATTTGGAGTCGCAAGTCCGATAAAGACAGTCCCTGCTGGGTGCCCTTCTAGACTATCTGGCCCCGCAACTCCGGTCAGGCTAACACCATAATCGGATCCTGTTAACTTACGGGCCTGTGAAGCCATGGCTTGAGCTGTAAAGTGAGACACCACTCCATGTTGCTCTAACTCTTGAGCTGGAATAGACAACATCTTGCTTTTTTCTTCCAGACTATAGGTGACAAAACCACCAGCGAAGATGCTGGACGCACCTGAAAAATCTGCCAAAGTCGCTTGGAAAAGGCCAGCCGTCAGGCTTTCTGCAGCTGTAATGGTCTTGCCAGTCCCTTTCAAGAGATCAAAGGCCACCTTGGCCATCGAATTATCATCCCCATAACCGTAAAACAGTTCATGCAAGGGTTGATGATCCAGCGTGTGGCGTGATAAGATTTCCTTTTCTAAGACATCGAGCTTATCATTCGCTGAGGCTTGATCCTTTGCCTTTGTAGACAGACGCAAGGTCACTTCTCCCGTCTTGGCATAAGGAGCCACCGTCGGATCACTCTGCTCTTCAATGATATCTGCTAGGATCGTAACCAGCTGGCTTTCCCCAATCCCAAAGAAGCGCAAGACTCTTGAAAAGAGCTGTTCCCCTGTTGTCAAATGAGGCACCAATTGTTCATTGACCATGGGTTTTAACTCACTTGGTGGACCAGGTAGAACGACATAGGTCACACCATCGACTTCAATCAAACCTCCAACCGCGAGACCTGTACGGTTTTGAAGGGGGATTGAACCGGCAATCAATTGTGCTTGTCGCTCATTATTGGGCGTCCGGACATAATCAGGGCGACTGGCAAAGAAGGTGTCGAGTTTGGCAAGCGCTGTTGGATCAAAAACCAGTTCTTTCCCTAAAAACTTAGCAAGGGTTTGCTTGGTCAAATCATCCTCTGTTGGCCCAAGTCCACCACATAAAATCACCAAATCACTGCGTTTTGAAGCTGTCTCAATGGTCGAGAAGAGGCGACCTTCATTGTCTCCTACCGCCACATGATAATAGACATCAATCCCTAAACTAGCCAATTTTTCAGACAAGAATTGAGCATTGGTGTTGACAATTTGTCCTGTTAGAATTTCTGTTCCAACTGCAATAATTTCCGCCTTCATGGTGCCTCCTACTTATACTATTCGTAATTTTCATTTCATTTTAACACAATTTCCTAAATTATTAAAAAAACAGATTGAAGATAAAGTCCATTTTGGACAACTTTCTTCAATCCTTTTCTTTTAGTGTATAAAGTAAAAACTCTTAGAAATACCATTACATCAGCATTCCTAAGAATTTTAACTATGTGGCAATCAACTTCTAAAGGGCTATTTTCTATTGTTGATAGAGCTTATCCATATTCTGAAGCAACCATATCTAGTAGTTGCTTTTTTACTACTTTCTTGATCTAAAAGCCTTCTTCTGGCTCTAATTCTTGTTGTTTCCCCTCATTTTTTGTGATACAATAGCATCAATTTTTTCTAGGAGGATGAGATATGGTTTCTACTATTGGTATTATAAGTTTATCTAGTGGGATTATCGGAGAGGACTTTGTCAAGCACGAAGTGGACTTGGGGGTCCAACGACTCAAAGACCTGGGACTCAATCCTATCTTTTTACCTCATTCACTAAAAGGCTTAGACTTTATCAAAGAACATCCCGAAGCTCACGCGGAGGATTTGATTCAGGCATTTTCTGATGATAGTATCGACATGATCCTATGCGCCATCGGTGGAAACGATACCTATCGCTTGCTACCTTATCTTTTTGAATATGACCAATTACAAAAAGTTATCAAACAAAAGATTTTTCTTGGCTTCTCGGATACGACCATGAACCATCTCATGTTGCATAAACTAGGAATCAAGACTTTTTATGGGCACTCCTTCTTTGCAGACATTTGTGAGTTAGACAAAGAAATGTTGCCATATAGCTGCCACTACTTTAAAGAATTAATTGAGACTGGTAGAATCTCAGAAATCCGCCCTAGTAACGTTTGGTATGAGGAACGGACTGATTATAGTCCCAAGGCTCTGGGAACACCTCGTGTCAGCCATGCAAATACAGGTTTTGACTTGTTACAAGGCAATGCTCAATTTGAGGGAGAAATCCTCGGTGGTTGTCTTGAGTCTCTCTATGATATTTTTGACAACTCTCTACACGCAGATAGCACAGACCTCTGCCAAAAATACAAACTTTTCCCTGACTTGTCAGACTGGGAAGGAAAAATTCTCTTGCTAGAAACAAGCGAAGAAAAGCCTGAACCTGACGACTTCAAAAAGATGTTGCGGACTTTAAAGGACACGGGCATATTCGCGGTCATCAGTGGACTCTTGGTCGGAAAACCTATGGATGAGACTTTCTATGACGACTATAAAGAAGCACTATTGGATATCATTGATAGCAATATCCCGATTGTCTATAATCTGAATGTCGGACACGCAACTCCAAGAGCAATTGTCCCCTTCGGAGTACACGCCCATGTAGATGCAACGGAGCAAGTCATCCACTTTGACTATAACAAATAAAGCTGAGAGGAATTTCTCAGCTTTTTTTCTATATTCTCAGATACTCTAGTTACCTATATTCACTAATCACCGTTTTTCCATTCACAAGCATTCTCATGATCATTGACCAGGCCTACTGCTTGTAGGTAGGACAGGACCGCAACGGGACCTGTAAACTTAAAACCACGCTTTTTGAGGTCCTTGGCTAGCTTCTCAGAAAGAGCTGTCTTCACTGGAGCCTGTCGGTAATCTGGAACATCATTGACGATGGTTTTCCCATCGACAAAAGACCAAAGATAAGCATCAAACGATCCAAATTCTTCCTGGACTTTTAAAAAGGCTTGAGCATTGGCCCGTGTCGCAAAGATCTTGGCACGATTGCGGATGATGGCTGGATTGTCTAACAAAATTTCCAGTTCAGAGTCGGTCATCTCTGCGACGCGTTGAATTTGGTAACCATGAAAAGATTCTCGGAAAGCCTGCCGTTTATTGAGCACCGTTTCCCAAGATAGACCGGCCTGATAGGTCTCCATACAGAGTAACTCAAAAAGTGCCTGATCATCATGCAGAGGCCGACCCCATTCTTCATCATGGTAGGCTACATAGAGAGGGTTATTCATTTTGACCCAACCACAACGTTTTGGCATCTTCTTCTCCTATTTGACCAACATCTTAAGGGCTGACTTGATATAGTTCTCTGCTGTATCGGTCGTTCCTTCAAAGAACTTCTTGATTTTCTTAAGTTCCGTTGCCTTGTAGCCCAATGCTAACATGGCTTCCATAGCTTCTTCAAGGGCTTGGTTTTCTTCTGCAACTTTGGCTTTGGACTGAGCCGGTGCATCTTCTAGATCAAGATTGATCTTACCTTCCAAGTCCAGCACCATCTGTTGGGCTGTTTTCTTGCCGATCTTTGGAAACTTGGTCAAGTAGGTGATGTTCTTGCTTTCGATGGCTTGGACAAGGCCTGCATTGTCATCTGCAGCGATAATAGCCAGAGCTGAGACAGGTCCAATCCCAGAGACTGAGATCAAGTTTAAAAAGAGCTTTTTCTCTTCTTCGGTTGCAAAACCATAAAGAAGGTGGGCGTCTTCCCGGACCACTTGGTGCAGGTAGACTTGCACCTCTTGGTTCATTTTGCCAGAGTAGGCATAGGGATTGGCCACATGCAAGAGATAGCCGATCCCAGCTGTTTCTACCACAATGTATTTAGCGGTGATTTTCGTTAAAATTCCTTTAATGTATTCGTACATAATCTTCCTTTATTGTTTGTTTAATACTTGCCCAATTCCCGTAGACTGGTGTGATTTTCTTGAATACGTCGGAACATCTTTTCCATGTCGGACTTGGTGAAGTTGACCAAGACCGGACGGCCATGAGGGCAGTTATAAGGGTTGTCACATTGGGACAGTTGGTAGATGAGATCGCGTGCAGAGTAATCGTCCAGTGTGTGATTGGCCTTGATGGAGCGTTTGCAGGACATCATGATGGCCAACTCAGCCCGGTATTTCTTGATGGACACTTCCTTGGTCAAAAGGAGCATATCACACATTTCATAGATGCCCGACTCGATCTCTTCTTCCTTCATCCAGATCGGATGCTCCCGTAAGATCAACTGGTTAGCTCCATATTCTTCTAAGTAGACGCCCACTTCTTCTAAGAGGTGCTTGCGCTGTTGCAGGCGGATCAGATCGTCTGTAGGGAACTCAAAGATATAAGGCACTAGCAGTTGTTGCTGACTGCCGTCTACGTTCCCGATGCTCTCCCGGTATTCTTCGTATTTGACCCGCTCTTGGGCCGCGTGCTGGTCAATGATATAAAGGCCTCCATTGCCTTGGGCAAAGAGATAGGTTCCATGCATCTGACCAAAATATTCCAACTCTGGGAAGGTCGAATGTTCTTCCCCATTCAACTTATCATAGGCCTTGTCTAGACTGGCCAGATCCAACTCTGGGTGGTCCAGTTCATCATAAACCGCAGTCTTTCTTTCTGCAAACTTGATCGCGCTTGTTGGTTTTTCTGCTGGGTTTTCTTGACTTGTAGAATCAGCAGTTACCTCATCTGTCAGAGGCCGTTGAGGATCTGCCACTTCTGGTCGAAGTTTGAAATCTTGACTCTCTCGGTCATAATAGAGACGGTTTTCCTTTAAAGGCAGGGTCGTCTGTACCGGTTTTTCTGTTCGACGAATGGTCGACTTGGCTAGATTTTCTAGAGCATCCGGAATCAGATCCTGCTCTTTCAAAGCATTCGCAATAGCCTGGGAGATCAAGGCCATCAGTTCCCGTTCTTTGGAGATACGAACCTCTTGCTTGGTCGGGTGAACATTGACATCCGCTAAGTAAGGATCGATCTGGATATTAATGATCGCGAGCGGGAAGCGGCCCACCATGAGTTTACTACCGTAGCCATCTAAAATAGCCCGATTGAGCAAGAAATTCTTGATGTAACGGCCGTTGATAAAGAGGCTGATGTAATTGCGATTGGCACGAGTCAATTCAGGCAAAGACACAAAGCCCGTCACTTCAAAATCTAGATCGCGATTTTCAATGGCCACCATCTTCTTGGCAGACGCCAGGCCATAGACACCCGCAATCGCTTGCCGGAGATTACCCGTCCCCGCTGTTTTGGTCATTTCTTTTCTATCATTGATCAAGGTAAAGGCAATCTCAGGATGGGCCAAGCTCAAGCGGTTGAGAATATCCACGATATGGGATAGCTCTGCCTGCTGGCTCTTTAAATACTTGAGACGAGCAGGTGTATTAAAAAAGAGATCTTCCACTGTGATCTTGGTCCCAACAGGGCTTGTCGCTGGCTCCAACTCCTCAATTTCGCCACCCTTTGCGACCAATTTGGTCCCGTGGGCAGCTCCTTCTTGCGCCGTTAGAAGGGTTAGAATACTAACAGAAGCAATGGAAGGCATGGCCTCACCACGAAAACCAAGCGTTCGAATACGAAAAAGATCCGCTTGACTCTTGATCTTACTGGTCGCATGTCGACGGAGGGCCAAAGCGACCTCATCGTGCGCAATTCCTTCCCCATTGTCTGTAATCCGAATCGACTTCAATCCTGCTTCTTCGATTTCAACAACGATCTGGCTAGCCCCAGCATCGATCGAGTTTTCAACCAATTCCTTGACCACACTAGCAGGTCGTTCAATCACTTCACCTGCCGCAATCTGATTGGCTAGGACTTCTGGCAATTCAATAATCTGTGACATGTCTGCTCCTTTACCTATTTTTTCACCGATACATGTAGCTCTATTATACCACAGATCCACAAGACTCCCTTTCTTAAAAAATGGAGGCCGGCCCCATCTTCTTCTTTAAAAACCGCATAGGCAAAGAAAACGACCACATGAACAAATCCCCTTGTCTTCCCTTTGGAAAAAGTGTTTAATAGTAGTGTAAAGAAGGAGCCGGGCTAGCAGGCCAACCGACTTTACCCAAAGGAGGGAGTACGATCTTATGAAAGTTGAAGTACAAATTGATTCCCACTTCCAAGAAGAAGCGGTGATGATCACAGCACCTGCACTGTCTGCGCGTGTAGAGAAAATCCGTGACTTTGTGGAAGAATTGGATCAAAAAGGGCGCTTACGTGCCAAAAAGGATGGGGAGGCTTACCTGATCGAAAGCCATCTATTCCAACGTTTTTACATTGAAAATCGGCAAGTAATTGGTGAGACTATGACAGATCAATTTATTCTGACTGGACCACTCTATCAGCTATCTGAAGACTTGCCGACCTGCTTTCTCAAAATTTCCCAATCTGAAATTATCAACACAAAAGAAATCGATCACCTACACTTTACCAGTGGAGGATCCGTTCAAATCTATCTTAAAAACGGGAGTCTGACCTACTCCTCCCGTCGTTACTTGAAAGCCATTAAGGAGAAATTATCATGCTAAAACAATCTTTTTCTGACGCCCTGAAAGGGATTCTCATCGGGCTCATCCTATCCATCTTCTTTTCCTATCTCTTCTCACCTGAGTTGTACCTTCCCTTAAGTCCCAACTCTGCAGTCGGCCGCTGGATGTTCTTGCATCATGTTCACGGCTCACTGGTCATGCTCTATTGTGCCCTCGTTTGGGGTGCGATTGGGGTCCTCTTTAGCTTCGGAAGTCTCCTCTTTCAAAAAGACTGGAGCCTCTTACGGGCTACTCTGAGCCATTACCTACTCATGTTACTTGGGTTTATTCCCCTAGCTACCTTGGCCGGCTGGTTTCCAGCACGACTCGGATTTTACCTCTCACTCATTGTCGAATTCACCCTCGTTTACGTGATCATCTGGTTGGTCTCTCATCATTTTTATAAAAAACAAGTTCAAGAAATCAATCAAAGCATTGCTAACCACTAATAAAAGAAAAAAGACTGGGCAAAAACTGTCCAGTCTTCGATGTTTAATAGGCATACCTGTATGACGCAGTGGTTGATTGGTATCTTTGTTCGCTTATTAAGCTCCAAAGATGACCTATGTGGACGGAAACAATGTTTCCTTTATCTGCAACCTCCAACAGTCTCCCAGATTGTTGGAGCTATGCGGGGGTGGGAAGATTGAAAAGGTTTGGGGAACCTTTTCAACCTTTTTTATATTGGAGTTCTTTCCCACTCCCTTTTTATAATTTCTTTTTCAATTCGGCGACTGCCATCATGACTTCCATCGGAGTCATATTGTAGAGATCCAGATTCTTCAATTCTGTGATCACCGTATTTTCTGCCTCCTCCTCAAAGAGGGACATTTGTTCAGCAACCTGCGAAGGTACTTCCTTTTTAGGAGTTGCATCCACAAGCGGTACTTGCTGGGCTTGTCCTTCGAGCTTGGTCAAAATCGCATCCGCCCGCTTCAGCAATTCTTCTGGCAAACCAGCGATCTTGGCCACGTGAATCCCATAGGACTTATCTGCTGGGCCAGGTTCAATCTTGTGCAAGAAGGTAACCTGACCATCTCGCTCCAAGGTCGCAACATGGACATTTTCCAAACGGGACAAGGTCTCTGAGAGAGCCGTCAACTCATGGTAATGGGTCGCAAACAAGGTTTTGGCTCCGGTCCGATCATGGATATATTCGATGATGGACTGGGCGAGGGCCATCCCATCATAGGTCGCCGTTCCCCGTCCCAACTCATCAAATAAAATCAAGGACTGGGGCGTCGCCTTGCGAATGGCGTGATTGGCTTCCATCATTTCCACCATGAAGGTAGACTGCCCCGATACCAGGTCATCAGCAGCTCCGATTCGAGTATAAATCGCATCAAAAATTGGCAACTCGGCCTTTTGCGCTGGAACATAGGAGCCAATCTGGGCAAGAATCACAATGATCGCCAATTGGCGCATATAGGTAGACTTCCCGCTCATATTTGGCCCAGTAATCAGCTGAATATCCCGTTCTTCATCCATAAAGATGCTATTAGGAATATAGGACTGGGCTCCCATCACTTTCTCAACAACCGGATGGCGGCCTTTGTCGATCGCGATTCGTCGTTCTTCATGAAAAAGGGGACGATTCAACTGTTGCGACTCAGCGACACTGGCTAGACTTTGTAAAACATCAACCGTCGCAATCGCCTGAGCTAACTGTTGCAGACGTTGGATATACTTGCCAACTTCTTCACGAATCCGCATAAAAATCGTATATTCCAGATTAGCAGACTTCTCACGCGCCTCTAGCATATCTCCTTCGATACGTGCCAATTCCTCCGTACCAAAGCGTTCTGAATTTTTCAAGGTCGCCTTGCGGAAAAAGTGAGCAGGAACGTGACTCAATTGAGAATTGGTGACATGGAAATAGTAGCCATCCTTCTTGTTGTAATCAATCTTTAGACCTGTAATGCCACTGGCTTCGCGCTCCTTGGCTTCAATCTCAGCAATCCAACCAGTACCATCTCGAAGAACGACACGGTACTGGTCCAATTGCTCGTCAAACCCAGTTCGGATGATATTTCCCTCCGTAATAACAGCAGACGCTTCCGGAGCAATAGCTGAGGTAATCAAGCGGTGCAACTCAGGAAGTTCATCCAAGCGTGCAATCAAGACATCTAAGACCGGATCACCAATTCCCAGTAGAATCGACTTGATCGTCGGCACATGCCCCAGAGTATCTCCTAGCTGCAAGAGATCCTTAGGATTGATCTTACCAAAGGAAACCCGACTCGCTAAGCGTTCAATGTCATAGACCCCTTTGAGGCTGTCGGTCAAATCGCTCCGTTCAAAGAAATGATCCATAAAGACCTGAATGATGTCCTGGCGCTCTCGAATCCGTTTCAAATCGACTAAGGGTTTCTGAATCCAGGACCGCAACAAACGACCGCCCATGGCCGTCTTGGTTTCATCCAAATACCAATACAAGCTACCATGTTTCTTCCCAGTCCGTGCATTCTCTGTCAAATCCAGACTAGCCTTGGTCGCAAAGTCCATCTGCAAGAAATCGCAAATCTCATAATGATGGGCTTTTTTGAGGTGACTCAATTCCCGCATTTGTGTCTGGTGGACATACTGGAGAAGTTTTCCAGCCGTTTTCTTTTCGAGCTCACTCAACTGATCCCCTAAGAGTTGAACATCGTCAAGCGCCGTCTCTACATGTGACAGCAAAAGATTCATCTGGCTAATAAACACACGCTCTTCCTGTTCTGGCAACTCATAACCCAGGACCACCTCACGCGCACGTAAATTGCGGATTTCTCCACAAACCATAGTGAAGTCATTGAGGGTCGTCACCTGAAACTCCCCTGTTACCAGATCCATATAGGCTAGCCCATACTCATTCCCTGAACGATCCAAGGCAACCAGGAAGTTATTCTCACTATCTGGCTTGGTCGAATCCACCACTGTACCCGGCGTAATCACCTGTACGACTTCACGCTTAACGACCCCCTTGGCTTCTTTGGGGTCTTCCATTTGTTCTGCAATCGCGACCTTATACCCCTGTTCAATAAGAACATCAATATACTGCTGGGCCGAGTGGTAGGGAACACCCGCCATAGGAATTGGATTCTCTGCATTTTTATTCCGTGAGGTTAAGGAAATCTCTAAAATTTGAGCTGCATTCACTGCATCTTCATAAAATAATTCGTAAAAATCTCCCATTCGAAACAGCAAAAAGGCATCCGGATAGTCTTTTTTGATATCTAGATACTGCTGCATTCCAGGGGATATTTTCTCTACTGCCATACTTCTTTATTCCTTACTCTTGCATCATTTTCTGACGCAAGCTCCATAGATGAAAACAGGAGTAGATAGCTCACTATCTTCCTCCTTTTGACATCTCTCTTTCTCTCCAACGGGGCTTGATTACTGCATCATCCCTAAAATTTCATTTTGAATTTCAATGGCTGCCTCTTGGTCACGGCAGACAATCAAGAGGGTATTGGCCCCTGCTACTGTCCCCAAAATACGCTCATCTGACATTTCATCTACACCATTGGCCAAGAGAGCTGCTTCTCCTAGCTCTGTCCGCAAAACCAAGGTGAATTCTGCTCGTGAGACTGACTTGGCATGGCTAGACAACATAATATAAATCTCTGCCACCTCAGGCTCATTTGGCAAAATATAATACAATTGATCTTTTCGCTTCACCTTGACCAGACCTAGATCCCGCAAATCACGTGAGAGGGTCGTTTGCGTTACTGCAATTCCTTTTGCTTCTAAACGATCCTGAATCTCTTTTTGCGTGGACAGTTTTTCATTTCGAATCATTTGTTGAATCAAAAGGTGTCGTTCTGTCTTTTTCATTGGACCTCCACTTTTGAATAAATATACTTTAAATTATACCAAAAAAATTGAAAATTCGCTCAGAATTGTGTTAAAATAATAGTTAAAAGGACTAAGGAGCTAATATGAACAATAAAGAACTCATTGCTAGTGAATTGGCCAAAGTGATTGACTCTCTTGACCAAGATGCTATTTTAAATTTGCTTGAACAACCAAAATCATCTGATCTTGGCGACATTGCTTTTCCAGCCTTCTCACTTGCAAAAGTGGAACGCAAGGCTCCTCAAGCAATCGCTGCAGACATTGCTGAAAAAATCGACCAAAGTGCCTTCGAAAAAGTTGTTGCAACTGGACCTTACGTAAACTTCTTCTTGGACAAATCTAAGATCTCTGATCAAGTGATCAAATCTGTCATCGAAGCAGGTGCAGACTATGGCCAACAAGACGAAGGTAAAGGTCAAAACATTACCATCGACCTTTCAAGTCCAAATATCGCAAAACCATTCTCAGTTGGTCACTTGCGCTCAACCGTTATCGGGGATGCTCTTTCGAACATCTTCCGCAAAATGGGCTACAACACGATTAAAATCAACCACTTGGGAGACTGGGGTAAACAGTTCGGTCTCTTGATGGTGGCCTACAAAAAATGGGGTAGCAAGGAAGCTGTCGAAGCCAACCCAATCGATGAATTGCTAAAACTTTACGTTCGAATCAACGCTGAAATCGAAAACGATCCTGAGCTTGATGAAGAAGGACGTAAATGGTTCAAAAAATTAGAAGATGGGGATCCAGAAGCAACTGAATTGTGGCAATGGTTCCGTGACGAAAGCTTGGTGGAATTCAACCGTATCTACAAACTCCTCGGTGTTGAGTTTGATAGCTTAAACGGGGAAGCTTTCTACAACGACAAGATGGATGAAGGGGTTCAAATCCTTGAAGACAAAGGCTTGTTGAAAGAATCTAAAGGGGCTAGCATCGTTGAGCTCGATGATGTGAACCTTCCACCAGCTATGATAAAAAAATCAGACGGTGCCACTCTTTACATCACGCGTGATATCGCAACCGCTATCTACCGTGCACGGACATACAACTTTGTGAAAAACTTCTATGCTGTAGGTCAAGAACAATCCAACCACTTCCGTCAGTTGAAAGCTGTTCTGAAGAAAATGGGATTTGACTGGAGCGATGATATGGTTCACGTTGACTTTGGTTTGGTGACAAAAAACCGCCAAAAATTGTCAACTCGTAAAGGAAATATCATCCTTCTCGAACCAACTCTTCAAGAAGCCATCTCTCGTGCCAAAGCTCAGATCGAAGAGAAGAATCCTGAACTTGAAAACAAAGAAGAAGTGGCACATGCAGTCGGTGTTGGTGCGGTTAAATTCTACGATTTGAAGACAGACCGTCGCAACGGGTATGACTTTGACCTTGAAGCCATGGTATCCTTCGAAGGAGAAACTGGACCTTACGTTCAATACGCATACGCTCGTATCCAATCCATCCTTCGCAAAGCCAACTTCACTCCATCAACAGATGCAACTTACAGCTTGAGCGACCCAGAAAGCTGGGAAATCATCAAACTTCTCCAAGACTTCTCTCGTGTCGTGAAACGTGCCGCTGAAAACTATGACCCATCCTTGATCGCTAAATATGCGATTAACTTGGCTCAAGCCTTCAACAAGTACTATGCTCACACTCGTATCTTGGATGAAAGTCCAGAACGCGATAGCCGTCTTGCTCTTAGCTACTCAACAGCAGTAGTCTTAAAAGAAGCCCTTCGCTTACTTGGTGTCGAAGCACCTGAGAAAATGTAATTTCTTATCTAATGATTGATCAGTAGAACATCTCTTATGGGAGTGAGAGGAGAAACTAAATGCGATTCAATTTAGTTCTTTCTCACTCCTTTTGTCATGCCCAATGCCCTTCATTCTCTACATTTTCAGATCCTTTATATACAGGAGAAATCTATGAATCAAACCGTTTACATCTTAATCCTCATCAGTTTAGTGATCCTCTTTTTATTTAACAAGTACGAAAGAGAAAAACTACAACGGCTCTTACAAGAGCAACTCTTGAAAGATCAAGCTTTCAAAGATAGCATCAAGGAAAAAATCCAAGAGACCGACAATATCAACGATGTCATCCATGCCATCAATAAAGACTATCGATTGGGTCTCCTACTTGCTAAAGAAATCACAGAAAAATTAAAATAAAGCGTAAAAGAGAGAGTGGGACAGAAATCGGTAATTCGTTAGAATTCGATTTCGTCGTCCCACCTCCGAACAGTTGAGTAGGGCTGTAAAAGCTGATGAAATCAGCGTAGTAGAGCCCACTCAACCACTGCGTCTTGCTCGACAATCCAAAAACAATTAAGAGGCTAGGACTTTTGTCCCAGCCTCTCTTTATTTTAAAGATGATACAAATCTTCTACAATGGCGACTACTTTTTTAATATCTCCCAACATCCCCCGCATTTCAAAATCAGCTAACATAGGGAAACCAAAGCGTTGGCTGTATTGCTTAGCGGTTAAACAATATTGATTGTTAAAATTCCGATTGCCTGATCCAACCACTCCTAAGCACTTGCTGGCGTTGTCTCCATAAGCAATAAAATCCGCAACATCTGTCGTCAAAATTTCCACATCGCCATTGTCAACACCATTTCCACCCTCCAAATAGGTTGGCAAAAAAGTGATAAAAGGATTGGTCATTTCAAAGAAGGGCTGGCCCTCTTTGACCAGGTCTTTCACATGCACTTTCTCGATTTCAAGTCCGGGATGGGCTTCTAGCAAAAAGTCACTTAAACGGCGGACAAAACTCTCTGTGTTCCCACTCAGACTAATATAAACAAAGGATACTTTCATCTTTTTTCTCCAATCAAGAAGCTCTCTTATCCTCTAAGAGAGCTCCATTCACAATCATCTATTAAGCCGTAGCTTGAGCTTTTCTCAGATGCCAGGTTTTATATAAAATAATCCCAAAAAAGAGAAGGTTCAAAGCGGTCAAGAGTAACAAAGCAAGGAATGAAGATGCTAGATATCGTTGACGAAGCGCTGAGTTTGAAAAACTAGCTAATAGTGGACGTCCTGCAAGATAATTATAGCAAGAGAATACTTGGTTTAGCAAAATCTGCCCCAAATAAGTATAATGGGCTGTTAGCAGATCCTCCTTCATAAAGAGGAAATAGAAAGTTGCAAGCAAAGCGATAAGAATCAGGGAAACAAATAAAAAGGCAAGCGGAGACTGATTGGCTTGTACTGATTTGCCATAATATGCTAAGTAGTCCGCCTTATCTTGAGCTGTCGTTAAGCCAAGTTGTTTTGCAAAGTCATCTGTTAGTTCAAAACTCTTTGAAGCTCCAAAGGTTGAGACAGCTGAAGTCAGGGTTCCAACCGTTGAGAAAAATAACAGGATATACAGATAGATAGGTTTCTTTTTCATACAAACTCCTTTTCATTTCTTACACCCTATTATATCGCGATACAGATAGAAAGGCAAGCGCCTCAAAACCGTGGAAGCACTTGCCTGATCACTGATACGTTCAAATGAAATTCATTTGGAAAAGTAATGTGTGCAAAAGATGAAAAAGACATCGCAAATGTATCATTGGAAAGATTAGAGATATAACGGAGTCCTGTAAACTTTCATTCGAACACCACCAGTATATCTCATTTTCTTCTTGTGTCATCCATTTCTATTCTGCTTCATTTGGACACGATTTGGTCTAAAAAAGCCATTTCCCCTCCTTATCCAAAAACTATTCTGTCCTTTTTCACAACTATTTGGTCATCACTCCCATCAAAAAAGCCAGAAGGACTTGCCTTCTGACTTTCTTTATTTAGATGAATGAACGAAAGGGATAAGAATTAATCCTCTTTTTTCTTGCGAGCAAGACTCAATCCAAGTAATCCAGCCATCGCACCTGCAAGAACAGCTGCAGCTGAGCTTTCTGTACCTGTATTTGGAAGTGCAGGTTGTACAGGCTGTTCCGGAACTTCAGGAGTTGGTTCTTTTGGAACCTCTGGAGTCGGTGGAACGATTGGTGTTGGTGGGTTGTATGGTGTTGGTGGGGTTGGAGGGACTGGTGTCGGTGGAGTTGGAATGTCTGTTTCCGTTACCACTTTATTCTTATGCCATTTCACTTCAGCTTCCGGTTTCACCGGATTCGTATTTGGAACGACTTCAGGAGTCGGTGGGGTTGGCTCTGTTGGTGGAGTTGGAGCTTTTGGTTCCTTCACATCAACCGTAATCACAGTGTACTTAGGTGCTGTTGGCGGAGTTGGTGATTTAGGTTCTTCTGGTTTACTTGGCTCTGCAGGCACTTCCACAACTGTTGGGGTTGGTGGAGTTGGAGCCTTTGGTTCGGTTGGTTTTGTTGGCTCTTTCGGTTCTTCTCCTGGCTCTTTAGGAAGACTTACATTTGAGTTGATGGCAAACCAGTAAACCGTTGGTTGACCAGCCGCATTGGCACCATTAGCCGTAAAGACTAAGTGTCCATCTGACATCTTCAAGCCTGCTCCACCATAATAGAGGTATGGAGAAGATGGATTATCCCAACCTTCAAGAGTTGTTGAAGATTCACCGTTAAAGACAGATCCATGTTCAATATATTGGTTATCTTTAAAGGAAGTTACTTCTTTAGTAGCAGCATCATAAGAAACACTTGAGTTTGGAATTGGAATAAATTTATTATTTCCAACATTTACAGACTCTTGGTGTTCCACATTTTCAAATTTCTTCTTAGGTGTGAACGTAATTTGACCTGTAGTTGCATCTACTTTGTATGATCCGATAACATCATCCTTACCTTCAAAGGTAAATTCTTCTGTACCAATAGAATGAACACTTCCTGAACCCGAAGCATTTGCAGTTAACGCATCCGTTACTTCTTCCTTCTCAGGTGTCGTACCAGGAACCCATTTACCTGTGTCATCTTTAACATAACCATATTTCTGAGTCACAATTTTGAGAGGGTTGTCTGCTGAAATGGAAACAGTTGCAGTACCAAAGTCTGCTTTTCCTGTTTTAACCTTCACTTCATTGTTTTCAATGCTCATGGATGAACCATCTGCATATGGATCCCAAGTTCCACGAACAGTGTTGCCATCTTTATCTTTGGCTTCTACTGTAAGGGCACGAGGTTTATCTCCACTATCTACATAGGATGCACCTGTCCAGTGGTTGAGGGAGTTCAAAGCGACAATCGCATTGTGCTGTGTCAAATCAAACTTATTGCCATCACCATCATAGAATTCAACATCAACAGCAACTTTAACAGGTTTGTCTTTATCTGTTGAAGCACCCACTGTCATGGTTACCGTTGGATCTGCGTTGACTGCTGCAATTCCTTTGCCATCATTTGATGGAAGACTTAAAATCTCATAACGGTAAATCACACGTTTGATTGGATGCATATCCGTATTTTCACGCATGCTAGACTGATTCAAGTTATCATAAGTAACGACAAATTTATCGCCTTCCTTCACTTGAATGTACTCAGTTTCATTATTGGCCCAAGGACTAGTCGCTACAATATCTGAAGCTTCCAATTTATTGGAATCATATTGATGGACATTGCTTGTATTTAAACGAGCTTGAGCATCACGAGTAAGATAAGTGCTGATGCCGTCAATGGTGTGAGTTGCACCACCTTCACGTTGGAAGGTCAAATCTTGAACAGTTGAAACATTTTTAAGGTCAGCATACGCATTGTCTGTCATATATTTGTCGTATGCTTGTTTCGCGTCCGTATATTGTTTTTTGGCAATTTCGTATTCAGCTAATTTCTTTTGATAAGCAATATAATCATTTTCGTACTGTGCTTTTTCAACATTGTACTTTTTAAGATCAGCTTCGTATTGAGCCTTGGCAGCATCTTCTTCTGCTTTCTTCGCTACCAATTGATCATAAGCTTCTTTATCTTTATCGTATTGCGCTTTCTTAGTTTGGTATTCTTGTAAATCTTTATCGTATTGCGCTTTAGCTGTATTGTAAACAGCCATTTCTGCTTCATACTTAGCTTTTGCTTCTGCATTGGCCTTATCTGCTGCTGCTTTTTCTGCTAATTTGGCGTCATAAGCTGCCTTTTGCTGATTGTATGCTGCTAAGGCTGCTTTATAAGCTGCTTGTTGGGTATTGTAGTCCTCTACTTGTTTCTTGTAAGCCGCTTCTGCTTCTGCATTTCTCTTTTCAACCAATGTGATTTCTTGAGATTTTGCTTCATACTCAGCTTTGGCCTTTTTGTAGTTTTCAACGACTGTGTTGATTTCAGCTGTTTGAGCTTTATTATCTGCTTCTGCTGCTGCGATAGATGGTTGGACTTTTTCAGCTTCTTCTGTAACGGTCACACCTTCTGTAGCTGCATCAGCTTTTGCTTTTTCAAGTTCTGGTGATTCTACATAAGTAGTCGTAACTGTTTTATTTCCTTCTGTCACAGTTGTAGATGTCAACTTAGAACTTGTTGCAACAGCTGCATCGCTTGTTGCTGTATCCGTAGTAGTCGCTTCAGTTGCAGGCGCTGTTGCCTCATCTGCTTTCACTTCTGCTCCGTAGGTATTAACAGTAGCCAATCCAGCGATGGCTAATGAAACAACACCGACTGATAACTTACGAATTGAAAATTTTTCCTGCTTCGAAACATGTTCACGATAGCTTTTCATTTTCAAAACTCTCCTTTTTATGTTTAAAAAAATCTCACTGTAGAGGCAAAAATATGCTACTTTCAGTTGACTCTATTGTACCACAATCAACCATTATAAAATATGTGTTGATTTAATTTTTTATTTTATTTTACTTTAAATATATAACAACTTGAAACGCCAAACTTTCAAGTTCTTCTTCATCTTTTGGTTGAAAATATATGTAAACAGGCTTGAAAAAACCTTTATTTTCAAAGGTTTTTAAGCCGCTTCCTCTTTTTATAAATTTCACCAGAAGGCTTTTTAAGGGGAAGTATTTTTTTATACCAATAGATTAGATTTGACCTACAAAACAAAAAATTATGTAACATTCTCCCTTTTTAGGTCCGTAAAATTCAAAAAAACAATAAATTTTAAGGAATCAGCCATTGCTTGAAACCCCTTACCTAGACCTTAGTTAGAGCTATTTTTTGGGGGCGGTTATTCCCTTTTATTTCGAAAAACGAGCACATCGTTTTTTCTTTTTCGATGTCTCCTTCACTTTATTTCAGAAAGCAACATGAAAATCAAGGGCAAATTGAAAGAAAATCTCCTCCCACACTCATGCACCATCTGTAGCTACGCTCCTCCCAATCTCTAGTCCTTTCCAATTTCCTCCCCCAATTCTATAAAAAAGACCAGGGCTCTAAGAACCATGGTCTAATATCAGCTGATTAGTTTAAGTGCCAGATGTCTTCGTTGTACTGAGCGATCGTACGGTCAGACGAGAAGAATCCTGCTTTCGCAATGTTAACGATGACTTGATCCAACCATGCATCACGGTCTTCGTAGTCAGCCAACATGCGTTCTTTGGTTACAATGTAGTCTTCCAAATCAAGAAGAGTCATGAACCAGTCTTTGTTGATCAATTCATTGTGAAGGCGAGTCAAGCGTTCTTTGTTCCCAACTGCAAGAACGGCATCGCTGACGATGAAGTCTACCAATGGTTTGATGGCTTCACGTTCATAGAAGTCTGCTGATTTGTATGCTGATTTGGCATAAAGATCGATAACTGTTTCTGAATCTTCACCGAAGATGTAAATGTTGTCACGTCCAACCAATTCAGCGATTTCCACGTTGGCTCCATCCATCGTACCAAGTGTCAATGCACCATTCAACATGAATTTCATGTTACCAGTACCTGAAGCTTCTTTCGAAGCAAGAGAGATTTGCTCAGAAATATCGCTAGCTGGGATCAAGTAGCTTGCAGCAGTTACGTTGTAGTTTTCTACCATAACAACTTGCAAGTGTGGAGCTACTGCTGGATCGTTTGCAATCACTTCAGACAAGCAAAGGATCAAGTGGATAATATCTTGTGCAATAGTGTAGGCAGGAGCTGCTTTACCACCAAAGAGAACAGTGATTGGGCGAGCAGGGATATTTCCGGCTTTGATGTCCAAGTATTTGTGGATCACGTACAAAGCGTTCATTTGTTGACGTTTGTATTCGTGAAGACGTTTGATTTGGGTGTCAAAGATAGAATTTGGATTGATTTCCACACCTTGATGGTCTTTCAAGAAACGAGCCAATTTCCGTTTGTTGTGAGACTTGATGTTTTCCAATTTTGCTTTGACGGCATCTTTATCTTCATAAGAAAGAAGGTCTTCCAATTTAGATGCGTCATGGTGCCAGTCACGTCCGAGGATATCATCCAAGTAGTGTGACAAGGTTGGGTTGGCATGCATGAGCCAACGACGGAAGGTAATCCCGTTTGTTTTGTTGTTGAATTTTTCAGGGTAAATATCGTAGAAGGCCTTCAACTCCGAATTCTTCAAGATTTCTGTATGGAGAGCTGCAACCCCGTTTACACTGTATCCATAGTGGATATCCATGTGTGCCATGTGTACGCGATCATTTTCATCGATGATTTGAACAGCTGGATCTTTGTATTCAGCGCGAACACGGCGGTCCAATTCTTCAATGATTGGAACCAAGTGAGGAACCACTTCTTGCAAGAATTCAAGTTGCCATTTTTCAAGGGCTTCTGCAAGGATTGTGTGGTTGGTGTAAGCTGTCATGCTACGTACGATAGAGATAGCTTCATCCATTCCAATACCACGTTCTGTCAAAAGACGGATCAATTCAGGGATGACCATTGATGGGTGAGTATCGTTGATTTGGACAACAGCATAGTCAGCAAGGTCATGCAAGTTGCTTCCTTTTTCGATGGCTTCGTCGATGATCAATTGTGCACCGTTTGATACCATGAAGTATTGTTGGAAGATACGGAGCAATTCCCCTTGACGGTTACTATCATCTGGGTACAAGAAGAGGGTCAAGTTGCGAGCGATATCTGTCTTGTCAAAGTTAATACCATCTTCAATAATAGATGAATCAACTGAATCCAAGTCGAACAAACGCAAACGGTTCTTGGTATCGATCTTGTAACCAGGTACGTCGATATCATAAAGGGTAGAAGTCAATGTGAAGTGTGCAAATGGCACTTGGTAGCTACGGCTTGAACGAACGAGCCAGCTTTGGTCAGTCAACCATGCGTTTGGAATCGTTTCTTGTTGGTTGTTTTTAAGGACTTGTTGGAACAAACCAAAGTGGTAGTTCAAACCAACCCCATCCCCTGTCAAACCAAGGCTTGAGATAGAGTCGATAAAGCAGGCTGCCAAACGTCCCAAACCACCGTTACCAAGTGATGGTTCCAATTCCACTTCTTCTACTTCGATCAAGTCTTTACCAGCATCTGACAATTCTTGTTTGACATCGTCGTAAAGACCCAAGTTGATCAAGTTGTTAGACAAGAGTTTACCGATCAAGAACTCAGCTGAGATATAGTAAACTTTTTTCTTACCAGTATTTAATTTCTTTTGAGCGCTTGCTTGCTTGGTGTAATTAAGCAAAGCAATGTACAATTCTTCATTTGAACATTCTGCAATTGTTTTTTGGTGATGATCAATCACATATTTTTGTAATGATTCCATGTTTTAAAGTCTCCTTTGTTTCAACAATTTTAATAGGGAAAGATTATTTTTCTGCTTTCTTAACATCTTTTTTCAAGTCTTTATTTTCACGACGATAGATCGTAGTGAAATCAAACAATTCTTGCTCAACAGCTGGAGTCAATTGATCCGCTGTCATTCGCCATGACCAGTTACCACCAAGAGTTGATGGGAAGTTCATCCGAGCTGAGCCATCTAACTCAAGCAAGTCTTGCATCGTAGCAATCGCCATGAAGCTGACGGAAGCAAAGACGGTGCGAAGCATAGCATGCGGTACAGATTCGTACTCTTTCCGGTTGGTATAACGAGCCAGGTACTCACGAGTTGGATCGTCGATTTCATTGCGGTACCATCCAAGAACTGTGTTGTTATCATGTGTTCCAGTGTACATCACAGAGTTGTTTGGTGCCAAGTGAGGGCTATCGATACTTTCGTCGTCAGGATTGAAGGCAAATTGAAGAATCTTCATTCCTGGGAAGCCAGTACGTTCGCGAAGCTCAATGACTTCATTCGTCATAAAGCCGAGGTCCTCAGCGATGATGTTCAAATCACCGAGTTCTTCCTTCACGGCTGCAAAGAGTTTGTAGCCAGGACCTTTGACCCATTTACCAGGTGCGGCAGTTTCGGAACCAGCTGGGATTTCCCAGTATGATTCAAAACCTCGGAAGTGGTCGATCCGAACAATGTCGTAGATCTTGAAGCTTTCACGCAAGCGTTCAATCCACCATTGGTAGCCGTCTTTGTCCATTGCTTCCCAGTCATAGATTGGATTCCCCCAAAGTTGACCAGTTGCTGAGAACTCATCTGGCGGGCATCCTGCAATGCAAGTTGCCTTCCCGTTTTCATCTGTTTTGAAGAGATGAGGATTAGCCCACATGTCGCTTGAATCTTCCGCTACATAAATTGGCATATCTCCCACAATTTCAATGTGGTGGTCGTTGGCATAAGCTTTCAAGGCCAACCATTGTTGGAAGAAGAAGAATTGAGTCACACGATGGTAAGTCAATTTATCTGTCAATTCTTCACGGTATTTAGCCAAAGCTTTTGGCTCACGTGCACGAATAGCTGCATCTGGCCATTCTGTCCAAGCTTTCAAATCAAAGTGTTCTTTAATAGCCATGTATTCTGCGAAGAGCTCCAACCAAGAAGCATTGGCTTCACAAAATTCTTGGAATTCTTTTTGATCACTTGATTTTAAGAAATTCGCAACTGCTTTTTCAAGCAAAGGACGACGTTGTTCGAAAACCTTTGCATAATCCACTTGAGCAGGATCTTGACCAAAGTCCACTCCTTCAAGGTCTGCTTCTGTCAACAAACCTTGCTCGATCAAAAGATCGAAATCAATAAAATGAGTGTTCCCAGCAAAAGCTGAGAAAGATTGGTATGGAGAATCTCCATAACTAGTTGTACCAAGCGGCAAGATTTGCCAGTAACGTTGCTTGGTCCGAACGAGGAAATCAACAAAATCATATGCTGATTGTCCAAATGATCCGATTCCGTATTGTCCAGGAAGGGAAGAAATGTGCATCAAAACACCACTTTGACGTTTTTTCATGGGTTACCACCTCTTTTTATTTCTTTGAAGCCTGCGATTCGGTGCATGGTATGGGTATCGTTGCAGAGTCATATCCAGCTCTCAAGCGGCTCTACTCTTTGTTAAAATCGAACAGGCGCAACTCAGTTTACGCAATTTTTGCGAAAACGTTTGCGTACCATGTCATTATAAACTTTTTCCATATTTTCTGCAAGGGGTTTCTTAAAAACTTTTTATCTTTTTTTTAAAAAGCCCCGTATTTCTAGTTTAGTATTTATTATTAGCAATGTCAATGAATTAGCGGTTTTTATAGAAGAAAGTTCGGAATTAAAATATTTTTAAAAAAATTGTTTAAAACTACTTGCAAACGTTTTCGCCTTGTGATATACTTAAGACGTTTTAGGAAAACGTTTGTCTAAAACGGTTTCTAATTATTATCTTTTTTTATTCTTTAGGAGGAATAAATCATGAAACGTACAATTTTACGTAGTGCTGCTGTACTTGGTACAGTTGGTTTTGCCGGCTTCTTACTTGCTGCTTGTAGCAATAACTCATCAGGTTCTTCTGAGGCAAGTAAAGAAATCAACGTCTATGTAGACAAAGGCTACAAATCTTATGTTGAAGAAGCTGCAAAAGCTTTTGAAAAAGAAAATGGCGTAAAAATTAACATCAAGACTGGTGATGCTCTTGGTGGATTGGATAACCTTTCTCTTGATAACCAATCTAAAAAAGCTCCAGACGTAATGATGGCTCCATACGACCGTGTAGGTGGTCTTGGTAGCGATGGTCAATTGGCTGAAGTGACATTAAACAAAGATAGCCATACAGATAAAACAACTGAAGCTCTTGTAACAAACGGTGGTAAAGTTTACGGTGCACCTGCTGTCATCGAAACATTGGTTCTCTACTATAACAAAGATCTTGTAAGCGAAGCTCCAAAAACATTTGGTGATCTTGAAAATCTTGCAAAAGATAGCAAGTACGACTTCGCTAGCGAACCTGGTAAAACAACTGCCTTCTTAGCTGACTGGACAAACTTCTACTACACTTACGGTTTACTTTCAGGTAACGGCGGTTATGTGTTTGGTAAAGACGGTACAGATCCTAAAGATATTGGATTGAACAACCAAGGTTCTATCGATGGTATCGAATATGCAAAAACTTGGTATGCTAAATGGCCAAAAGGTTTGCAAGATACAAAAGCTGCTGCTAACTTCATCCAAACACAATTCCAAGAAGGTAAAACAGCTGCTATCATCGATGGTCCTTGGAAAGCTGCTTCATTGAAAGAAGCTAAAGTAAACTACGGTGTCGCAACGATTCCAACTCTTCCAAACGGAAAACAATACTCTGCCTTTGGTGGTGGTAAAGCTTGGGTTATCCCTGCAGGTGCGAAAAACCTTGATGGCGCTCAAAAATTCATTGACTTCTTGACAAGTACTGACCAACAAAAAGCTTTGTTTGACAAGACCAATGAAGTTCCTGCCAACACAGAAGCTCGTAAATATGCGGTTAGCAAAAACGATGAATTGACAACTGCCGTTGTTGATCAATTCAAGAACGCTCAACCAATGCCAAATATCTCAGAAATGAGTGCTGTTTGGGATCCAGCTGCTACTATGCTTTTCGATGCTGTAAGTGGTAAAAAATCTGCAAAAGCATCTGCTGACGATGCAGTGAAATTGATTAAAGAAACCATCGAACAAAAATTCGGTAGCAAATAAGACAGTTTTTAGGTGTGAGTAAGAGGTTGGAGACAAGGTCCCAACCTCTTATGTTCAATTTTCAAGCACAACTTACTGTCTGACTTGTCTTCTTGCTCTCTAGCAAGGACATTATAAGGAGATTTGAATGACTACAGAACAAAACCCTAAAAAGGCTATATGGCTCTCTTTGATCCCGGGTCTTGGGCAAATTTATAACAAACAAAAAACCAAAGGCTATATTTTTCTTGCCGTAACCATTCTCTTTCTCGCCTATTTCCTAGGAATTGGAGCTGGAGAATTAGCGAAATTGGTTACACTTGGAACCGTCCGTGGACAAGATAATTCTCTCTTTATCTTGATTCGTGGCGCCTTCCACTTGATCATCACTGTTGTTTACTTCCTATTTTATGCCTTAAATATTAAGGATGCTGGAACAGTTGCTAAACGCATCAACAACGGGATTGCCGTTCCAAAAACCTTGAAAGAAATGGTTCAAGCCATCTATGAAAATGGCTTCCCATATTTATTGATTATTCCTTCATACATTGCTATGACATTTGCGATTATCTTCCCAGTTTTAGTAACTTTGATGATCGCCTTTACCAACTACGACTTCAAACATACCGCTCCAACAACCTTGCTTGATTGGATCGGGTTCCAAAACTTCACTAATATGTGGACCTTGAGTACCTTCCGCTCAGCCTTTACATCGGTTCTTGGCTGGACCTTGATTTGGGCCCTCGCAGCTTCTACTCTTCAAATCGTACTCGGTATCTTGACCGCTATTGTTGCAAACCAACCATTCGTAAAAGGAAAACGAATCTTTGGGGTTATCTTCTTGCTTCCTTGGGCTGTTCCAGCCTTCATCACTATCCTAACTTTCTCAAATATGTTTAACGATAGTGTCGGTGCTATCAATGCACAAGTTATCCCATTGTTTGCGAAGATCTTCCCATTCTTAGATGGCGTTTTGATTCCTTGGAAAACAGATCCTACCTGGACAAAAATTGCTTTGATTATGATGCAAGGTTGGCTCGGCTTCCCTTACATCTACGTCTTGACTTTAGGGATTCTTCAATCTATTCCAAACGATCTTTACGAAGCTGCTTATATTGATGGTGCCAACGGTTGGCAAAAATTCCGCAGCATCACTTTCCCAATGATTATGGCTGTTGCAGCTCCAACTTTGATCAGTCAATATACCTTCAACTTTAATAACTTCTCCATCATTTACTTGTTTAACGATGGGGGACCTGGTTCTGTCGGAGGAAACGCCGGATCTACAGATATCTTGATCTCATGGATCTACAAGTTGACAACCAATTCTTCTCCTCAATATTCAATGGCTGCAGCGGTAACCTTGATTATCTCTGTGATTGTGATCTCAATCTCTATGGTTGCCTTCAAGAAACTACATGCATTTGATATGGAGGATGTATAAAATGAAAAATTCAGTTCAATTTAAACGCCGCCTCAATCATTTCTTGACTTACCTGTACATGGTGGTTCTTTCAATCGTTATCATTTATCCATTGTTGATTACGGTTCTATCAGCCTTCAAATCAGGGAATGTCAGTGCCTTTACACTTGATTTTAGTGGCAATCTTAGTTTTGATAACTTCTCAAAACTTTTCTCTGAAACCCATTATGGCACTTGGTATATGAACACCTTGGTTATCGCCATTATCACCATGATTGTACAAACAAGTATCGTTACCTTCGCAGGTTACGCATACAGCCGTTACAATTTCTTGGCGCGTAAACAAAGTTTGGTCTTCTTCTTGATTATTCAAATGGTCCCAACCATGGCAGCCCTCACAGCCTTCTTCGTTATGGCTTTGATGCTGAATGCCTTGAACCAACCTTGGTTCTTGATCTTCCTTTATGTTGGTGGTGGTATTCCAATGAATGCCTGGTTGATGAAGGGATACTTTGATACTGTTCCAATTTCCCTCGATGAATCTGCGAAATTGGATGGAGCTGGACACTTCCGTCGCTTCTGGCAAATCGTCCTTCCTCTTGTTCGTCCAATGATTGCCGTTCAAGCACTTTGGGCTTTCATGGGGCCTTTCGGAGACTATATCTTGTCTAAATTCTTGCTTCGTGACGAAGTGAACTATACGGTAGCCGTTGGTCTTCAAACCTTTATCAGTGACCAAAAAAATCAAAAAATCGCCTTCTTTGCAGCCGGTGCTATTTTGATCGCGGTTCCAATCTGTATCTTATTCTTCTTCCTACAAAAGAACTTTGTTTCAGGCTTGACAGCTGGTGGAGATAAAGGATAAAATAGAATCTTATTTCAAGCACATTTTATTTTTAAGTTGAGGGTAGTATGGTGGATGCTTTACTACCCTTCGTTAAGAATAAAATCAATGCAAAGAGATTTCTCTTTGCATTTCTGATACTCTTATATTTAGAAAGGTCATCTTATGCCCTATCCTTTTAATTATTTCGCAAGTATCTTCAATTTCCGCTCTTCTTTTGCAAACCGCAAAAAACTGAGCTGGTTCCAAATGATTTTTACTTCTTTCTTTCTAATCTCTATCACACTATTACCTGTGGCTCTGCAAAATGCTCAACTCAAAACCTATCCTTTGACAACCTTTGTCAGCGATGTGTTTGATCCTTTATCAACAGACGTTATGAAAGATATCCAAGAACACGTCGTGATCAAAGACCAAGAGCTCACCTATACAGGGACTAACCCTGTACACAAGACTTCAAAAGGACAGGTTATCTTAGGCCAAGAGGCAAAGGCTAGTGAAGGCAAGGAGTTAACACTCCATTTTGATCGCAAACAATTGATTATCTCAAAAGAGAATAAAGAACTCGCTACAGTCTCATACCAGGCTATTAATCAAGAGAGCCTTCGGGATAAAAAAAGCTTCACTCAAGCTATCTCTAGCGATTGGTTTCGCGACAATCGACTCCCTGTCAGTCTCTTTCTCGTGATTTTCTCTGGCTTCTTATCGACAGTCAATTATTTGATTCTCATCGTAGGGGCATCTTTCTTCCTCTACTTGACACGAAAATCTCGACTCTTTTCACTACAAACTTTCAAGGAATGTTTCAATTGTATTCTGAATTGCTTGGGACTCCCTATTTTACTGAGTGTCTTCATCAGTTTACTATTCCATCAAGTATTTACTACGACGATCATGATCCAAAATGTCTTATTTGTACTCTATCTTGCTATGGTATTTTATAAGACCCACTTCCGTGATCCAGACTATCACCGCTAGGAGGTTTTCTCATGCGTGTTACCATCAAAGATGTGGCGAAACTCGCTGGCGTCGCGCCTTCAACTGTCACGCGCGTCATCCAAAACAAATCCACGATTAGTGATGAAACAAAAAAACGTGTCCGTGAGGCCATGGTCGAATTGGACTACCATCCCAATCTTAATGCTCGCAGCCTTGTCAGCCAATCTAGTCAAGTCATTGCTTTGGTCCTACCAATCGACAGTGACGTCTTCTACCAGAATCCTTTCTTCCCAACTGTTTTAAGAGGGATTACCCAGATCGCGTCAGACAATGATTATGCCATCCAAATCTGTACGGGGCAAAATGAAGAACGGCGGCTCGACAACCTCAAACAACTCATCTACGGAAATCGTGTAGATGGTTTGATTTTCCTTTATTCCAACCCGAATGATCCCCTCGTTGAATTTGCGATCAAAGACAAGTTCCCCTTCCTCATTCTCGGAAAGGCAGCTTCACCTTTTGTATCGCTAGTGGATAATGATAATATCAAGGCTGCATTTGATGCGACGGATTATTTCATTCAACAAAACTACCGAAAAATTGCTTTTATCGGGGGAAACAAAGAACTGTTCGTATCTCAAGACCGCTACGAAGGTTATAAAGAAGCCCTTCAAAAAGCAGGGATTCCTCTCGATGAAAAACTGGTTCATTTTTCATTTGGTTTTATGTTAGAAGACAATTCTTATCAAATGATGGAGAGCCTTCCCCTAGCAGAGTTAGATGCCATCATGACAACCGATATTCTCGTTGCTGAAGGGGTGCGCCAATACTTATTAGAACACCAGCTGACAATCCCGATTATTTCCTTTGATTCGATCAAACCACGACTCGATATTGAAGCCTATATTGACATCAATGCGGTGGAACTCGGACGTGAATCAGTTCGGACAATTCTACAAATTATCAAGGATCACAAAGAAGGAAAAACTGTTTGCTACCGTCAATTGATTGACCATACCATTACGAAACTTTAGGAGTCTCTATGTCTACATTTACTGCTTATTTAGATGACCAAGACCTGATTCGTATCCAAAAAGGAGAGGAGCAGATCCTTCCTTTTTATTTGGAAACAAACCAAGGTCGTCTTGCCTTAATCCCTGTCAAAACGTCAAGTGGGGTGACTGATACAGGAGACTATTTCTTAAGCCCTATTCCGCTTGAACTCGGAGAAGAGTACATCATCTACGATGCTGCTGGAAATTCTTCTATACTCCACTATCGAAACATTGTTCGCAAACCCATTTTTGATCAAACCTTCACCTATAGTGGAGAAGATCTAGGAAGTTTCTACACACCACGTCAGACGCAATTTAAATTCTGGGCACCGATTTCGCAAGATGTGACCCTCCATATCGAAGATCAGGTCTATCCGATGAATCGTACAGAAAACGGTGTCTGGGAACTCGTGCTCAAAGGGGATTGGGAAGGAGCTGCCTACCACTATGAGTTTCGTGTCAATGGCCTAGAACGTCGGATTCATGATCCCTATGCTCTATCCTCTTTAGCGAACTCTGGAGATAGCTTGGTCATCGACCGGAAGAAGATCACACGTCCTATCACGCGTGCCACTCGTCAATTAGACCCAACAGAAGCAATCATTTACGAGATGAGCGTTCGGGATTTCTCTGTCCAAAAAGAGGCTGGCTTTAAGCATCCTGGTAAGTTTAAAGGCTTGACAGAATCGCCCCAACTAAATGGCCAGATCCTTGGATTTGATTACCTTCAAAAACTGGGCATTACCCATGTACAGTTACTTCCAGTTTACGATTTCGGTAGTGTCGATGAAGAGGATCAATGGAAAGCCTACAACTGGGGCTATGATCCTGTTCAATACAATGTTCCAGAAGGCAGCTATGCGAGTGATCATAACGAGCCTTATGCACGAATCCTAGAGCTCCAAGACACCATTGACACCTATCACCGGGCCAATCTGAGTGTTATCATGGATGTAGTCTACAATCACGTCTACCAGGCAGATGAGTATGCTTTTGAACAGATCGTTCCTGGTTATTTCTACCGTTATAATGCAGAGGGAGAGCGGACCAATGGAACCTTCTGTGGAAATGACGTAGCAAGTGAACGCTCCATGGTGAGACACTATATCAAGCAATCCCTCAAACAATGGGTTTCCCTCTACGGCTTTGATGGTTTTCGCTTTGATTTGATGGGAATCCTAGACATTCCAACCATGACAGAGATTGCAGAAGAACTCCGTGAAATCTATCCTAACATCTATCTCTATGGGGAAGGGTGGAAGATGGATACAGGCCTCTCTGAAGATCAGCTCGCTCACCAGTATAACGCGAAACGATTACCAGCCTTTGGCTTTTTCAGTGATAACTTCCGGGATACGATCAAGAGAACACTTGTAGCCGGTCACCGTCGTGAGAGTCAACATTCTGCGAATGATTTCGCTAACATTCTAACAGCGAATGTCGGAAAGCTAGGGCCTGCTCATTTCACCCAACCGCAACAAGCCATTCAGTACGTCGAATGCCACGACAATGCAACTGTTTTTGATTATTTCCAACTTGAAAAGGAAGAGATTCGTCTAGAAGATCGAAAAGCTCTCTCACGCCTCGCACTTCATTTGGTACTATTATCTCAAGGAGTACCTTTTATCCATGCTGGTCAAGAATTTTACCGCACAAAAGGGCTCGAAGACAACACCTATAACTTGCCAGATAGTCTCAATCAATTGGACTGGACATCCCTTCCAAAATGCCAAGAAGAAATTGCTTTTCTTGAAGAATTGATTGCTTATCGGAAATCACAGCCACTCCTTCGTTTGAAAAAAGGGCAAGAGATTCGCGACTACTGTGATGTCAAATGGTTGTCTGATCATCATTTGATCTACACGATTGAGAAAGATCGTGAAAAAATAACGATTCTTGTCAATATCGGTGATCAAGAACAGACCTATCAACATCCGAGTGATAGTCAGCTGTTATTTGCCTATCCTCATGCCAACCTCCAAGCGCCTATTCCTAAAGGAAAGGAACTTTCTATTCCTGCCCATAGTTGGCTCCTTCTCCATGAAACAGAAGAATAAAAATAAAGGTCACCACAATGTGGTGACCTTTATTTTTATTCTTCTGTTTCTACAAAGCGTCCAATGATATGAACGTTTTCTGAAATGGTGATAAAAGCCTGAGGATCAGCTTTTTTCATAATATATTTGAATTCATTAAACTCTGCACGCGTAATAACTGTCAGCAGAACTGCTTTTTCCTGATGGTTATAGGTTCCTTCCGCATTGTGGATAATGGTTGCTCCACGATGCAATTTTTTATGAATCTTTTCAATAATGGCATCCGGCTGGCTCGTTACGATCATTGCCTGCATCCGTTTTTGCTTGGTAAAGACAGCATCCGTTACTCGACTCGATACAAAGATGGTAATCATAGAATAAAGAGCATACTTCCAACCAAAAGTCAGACCAGCGATCAACATTATAGTCCCATTGACCAAAAAGGAGATACTGCCGACATTCTTTCCTGTTCGTTTTCGAATCGTCAAACTGACAATATCCGTTCCCCCACTGGAAATGTTGTTCCGAAGGGCAAAACCAATCCCTGTCCCCATGACAACCCCACCAAATAGGGCATTCATGATCGGATCGTTGGTCAACGTAATCACTGGCACGAACTGAATAAAGAGAGAACTCATCGAAACCGTAATAAAGGTAAAGATGGTAAATTTATGGCCAATTTGATACCAAGCCACAATCATCAATGGGATATTGATGGCATAAAAGGTTAAGGAAACGGGAATCGTAAAGCCAATAAAGCGTTGGCTCAGAACAGATAAAATCTGAGCTAGACCTGTTGCACCGCTGGAGTATACATGTCCTGGTTGAAAGAAGAAGTTGACGGCAATCGCTGATAGAAAACCATACAGCAAGGAAGCTGACACTTTTTCATCGTATTTCTCACGGGAGATGCTCTTCAACACGCGCAATAATTTAATGTTATAAGCTAGTCGCCGCACATGATAGCGAAATAGCATATGAAAGCGAGTTTTTTTCATTTTCAATCCATCGATTAGAAGAAAAGGAAAATCTTAGAGCAACTGATTCCTAGACTTTCTCTTTTCTATCTTGTCCTATTCTTGCTCTGCTACTTCTACTTGAAGATTTAACTCATCCAATTGCTTTTCAGAAACGACAGAAGGAGCTTGTGTCATTGGATCTGTCGCCTTGTTATTCTTAGGAAAGGCAATGACTTCCCGAATATTATCTTCACCTGCAAGAAGCATCACGAAGCGGTCTAATCCAATCGCCAATCCTCCATGTGGTGGGAAACCATAATCCATTGCTTCTAACAAGAAACCAAATTGTTCATTAGCAGCTTCTTTTGTAAATCCAAGCGCCTTGAACATCCGTTCTTGTAAATCTTTATGATTAATCCGTAGGCTTCCTCCACCTAATTCATAGCCATTTAAGACGATATCATAGGCAATTGCTCGAACTTTTGAAAGATCACCTTCCAATTCATGCTCTGTTTCAGCTTGTGGAAGTGTAAATGGATGGTGAGCAGACATATAACGGCCTTCTTCTTCAGACCATTCAAACATTGGCCAATCCACTACCCAAAGGAAGTTGTATTGATTGTTGTCAATCAAGTCAAGCTCTTTCGCAAGACGAACACGCAAAGCACCAAGCGTTGCATTGGCTACTTCAAGAGTATCTGCTACAAAGAGAACTAGATCCTTGTCTTCTAACTGTAAAGCAGCTGTCAAGCCACTTGTCAAGTCTGTCAAGAACTTCGCAACAGGACCGTTCAAAGCACCTTCAGCATATTTCACCCAAGCAAGACCTTTTGCACCGTATTGCTTCGCAACTTCTGTCAATTTATCGATGTCTTTACGAGAGTAATGATCTGCTGCACCTTTGACGACAAGCGCCTTAACTGCCGGAGCTTCTGAGAAGACTTTGAAGTCTACACCCTTGACAAGCTCTGTCAAGTCTTGGAGCAACATTTCAAAACGTGTATCTGGTTTATCTGAACCATACAAGGCCATAGCATCATCATAATTCATACGTGGGAATGGGAGTGTTACTTCAATTCCTTTAGTTTCTTTCATGACACGGGCAATCAAGCCTTCTGTGATATCCTGGATTCCTTGATCACTCAAGAAAGAAGTTTCCAAGTCGACCTGTGTAAACTCAGGTTGACGGTCTCCCCGTAAATCCTCATCACGGAAACACTTCACGATTTGATAATAGCGATCAAATCCAGCATTCATCAACAATTGTTTTGTAATCTGAGGACTTTGTGGAAGGGCATAGAAATGACCCTTATTGACACGGGAAGGAACCAAGTAGTCACGTGCTCCTTCTGGAGTTGACTTAGAAAGAAAGGGTGTTTCCACATCAATAAATTCTAATTCATCCAAGTAATTGCGGATTGAATGGGTTACTTTTGCACGGAGTTTGAGATTTTCCAACATCTCAGGGCGACGAAGGTCTAAGTAGCGGTAACGAAGACGGGTATCATCATTGGCTTCAATTCCGTCCTTGATTTCAAATGGTGTTGTTTTGGCAGTATTAAGAACCGTAATAGCTTCTACCTTGAGTTCTACTGCTCCAGTTGGCAAGTTCGGATTAGCTTGTTCACGAGCTTCCACAAGACCTGTCACTTCTACAACATATTCACTACGGATGCTTTCAGCTGTAGCCATCACTTCTGCACTAACTGTTTCTGGATTGATTACCAATTGCATGATTCCTTCGCGGTCGCGTAGATCGATAAAGATCAAACCACCCAAGTCACGACGACGGCTAACCCATCCTTTCAAGGTGATATGAGTTCCAATGTGTTCTTCACGAACACGTCCAGCATACATTGAACGTTTCATTTCTAATTAATCTCCAAACTAATATTCTTCCTTCTATTTTACCATAAAGACCAGCAGAAAGTGGCCTTTAGCTCAACTTTTTCAGTCACCAACTTCTTTAGTTATCGTGGCTCTCTTCTTTCTTTTTGGGATCATCGTAGAGAGTGGGTGCTAGCACCTTCATTAAAGTCGCCGTCCCAAATCGCAAGACAGCTGCTGCTAGTCCAAAAATAGGGGATAGGTAGCGGAAAAAGAAATCTCCCCTAAGCACATAGGTCATGCCACCCACAATAAAAAAGATCACAATTCCCTGAACGATTGCGTAAAACCAAATTTTTTTCACACTATTCTCCTTTTCACAAACCAGCTGACTTATCCACTGTTTTTTATCACTTATCCACAAAAATGTGGATAACTTTCACCTTTTACCCCCTCAAAAGAGGAAGTGTCATCAGCATCAGGACTTGTTTTCATCCATTTACAAGCAAGTTTCCCACAACCTGTGGATAACTCTCTTGCTTATTTGTGACTTTCTCGTCACTTTCCTCACAAATCAAGGAGCCAGGATTCGATCCTGCCCCCTTTGATCAAGCATTATTTAAATTCGTCTGGTGTCCCTTTATATTGGGCCCAGTCTTTACTGAAGAAGCGATCATTTAGATGGTAAGTTGGTGCTTTTTCAGCCTTTGTGACAAAGGGATTGACCGCTTTATCAAAGGCTAGCCAACCATTCCATCCCATATGAATCGTATCTTCCATAAAGTAGGGCTGATCACCATCTTTAGAAAAGTCTGCAATATTGGTGAATCCTTGACTTTCCAATTGGTAACGAATCTTTTGAACAGCCTGTTCATACTTTTCTTGGCTCAAGCCTGTGTATTTCATCCATTTGGCATTAACTGGAGGAATGACAAAGATAACATTGGTCCGAGATTTAGCAAACTGGTCTAGAACCAATTGCAAGTCATTGTACTCAGGAGATTGAACATAGGATTCGTTTTTTTGGAAACCTTTTAGTTTCTTCAACTTCATTTTTAAACGAGTATTGTAAAAATGATTGCTGATTCCAAGGTCGTTGTTATTGGTTTTGACTTTTGCTTCAGCCGTTGCAATTTCTTCCAATTTCTCATATGAGAATTGATCTGGTAAATCTTGTAGACGTTTTTTGACCTTCTTATCGTAATTCCCGTTTGTACGCGTTGCAAGATTACTAAACAAAGCATCTTCGCGTTGGACAAGGTGGGAAACAAACTGGTTCAAAGACTGATCAAATCCGGAAATTTTCTTTCCTTGAGAAATTTTCGTTACAACACTTTGAAAGGCGACATTTGGATACTGTTGTAACAGGCGCTTTGCAGCATACTGGGATGCAACATCCTGTTTGTGATTGGTAATAAAGCTATTCAACTGATCGCTATTAAAGAATTGTTGAAAGGCAGAGGAATCATAGCCCTTTTTGGTAAACCATTGCGGAGAAACTACATAAACAGCTGTATTGTCCTTGAGTTCTGGCAAAATCTGTTGCATCCCAAAATACTGGTTCAAAGAAGCCGCACCACGTTCTCCTAAAAAGTAGGGTCTGTAATTGCGGTCATATTTTTCAGCCAAAACTGCTGGATGCACCACATCAAAGCGCAACCATTCACTTGAACCGAAATAAGGGACAAAGCGATGCTGTGGATCAGAAAGTGCTTCTTGTTTCTTTGTACGACTCTTGAATCCTTCTGCATTCAGACTAACCGCAGCTTTTTTCTCTTCGGTATAGTTGTGCTTATGATTGATTGGATAAAAGAATAATAAAGCTGTTACCATGAGGAGCGCGCAAAATACGGGCCCTAAAATCAGCCACAAACGCTTAAGCATTCTGAAGCTCCGTTACACCTTCTACGATCTTGTTAGCAGTATTCCAATCATCGCGTCCAAATTCAGATACAGGAACACGGATGCCAAAGCGATTTTCCAATTCCACAATCAATTCGACTGTTCCCATACTATCAAGGACACCCGCATCAAAGAGATCCTCATCCATCATGTCTGAGACATCTTCCATAAACAATTCGTCAATAATTTCAATTACTTGTGATTTTACATCCATTTTTCTATTCTCCTTTTATTTCAATTTTGGAAACCATTGTTGATCCAAGAATCCTGAGAAAATCAGGAAGGACAGCATCACTGTGTTAAAGGTGATAAAGATCCCCAAAGCTTTGGTCCAACGATTGTCCGGTATAGGATCCAATCCTTTTGCTTTTCTTTCTTTATTGATGGTCTTTTTCTTACGAATCCAAGCATCATTGATAACCAGTCCAAGCCCATGGAAGAGCCCATAAGCGATGTAGTACCAGGTCACCCCGTGCCAGAAGCCCATGACCAACATATTGATAATATAGGCAACATTTGAGGTGGTAATCCGGCTCTTGAATACTTTATTGCGCATCAATACCATCACGAGACGCATAAAGACAAAATCACGGAACCAGAAAGATAAACTCATATGCCAACGATTCCAGAATTCCTTTAAGTCACGTGATTTAAAGGGACGATCAAAGTTGATTGGACTTTTAATCCCCATCAGATTGGAAGCTGCTAAAGCAAACATCGAATAGCCCGCGAAGTCAAAGAAGAGATCAAAACCATAAACATACATGACTCCCAGCGTTCCGATATTGAAGAATCCACCTTGAGACAAAGCATAGGTCTGCACATGACCTAACAATAAGTGGCCAAAAATATGAGCTAGGATAAATTTATAAAGGAAGCCATACATGATATACTTAACAGCTTGCTCCAACATATCCAATAATTCTTCACGCTCAGGAATAGCGTTATAATCCTCATTAAAACGCTTGAAACGATCAATCGGCCCACTTGAGAAGGTCGGCATAAAGAGCATAAAGCGTAAGAATTCCCAGAGTGTGAATTCTTTCAAGACACCATCTCGCATTTCGATGATCATTCCGACAGCCCGGAAGGTTAAATACGAAATCCCTAAAAATCCAAACAAGGATTGGTGCCCATTCTTGATCGCTGGCTCTACCTTAACAAAGATCAGGGGCAAGACAGACAAGAAGGAATGAAGATAGAAAATCCACTTGTTGTCCGCTTTTTGACGATAAATCTTGTAGGAATACACAATCAAGATTTGCCAGACAACGTAAAAGAGCAGGGCATAAATTTGCTTGAGATTCGAACCTGTCAGCATCAAAATGATAAAGATCAGACTCACCAGTCCTTCATAGACCGGAAATCTCTTTTTGAAAAAGAGACCCACAAAGATCGGCAAAAAAGCTAGAATGAGGTAGATAAAATAGATCGGTGTTCCATAGTGTTCTAAATGAGGGAGCTGTTTCAAAAACTCGATCATCGGTTGTTAACCTCGCTAATCAACCCTTTGATGTCGATTTTCCCGTTTGGTGTTAATGGCAGGCTGTCACGGTAAAGGAATTTTGAAGGCATCATATAAGACATCATGATGTTTTCTAAATCTTCCTTAATGGCTTTCGTGATATCAATTTCGCGTTCAAATTGTTCTTTGACACCCTCTTTTAAGATGACATAGGCCAAGAGATTTTGGACCTTGTGATCTTTATTATAACGCGGTACTGCGACTGCTGAGTCAATATACTTCGATTTGTTCAAGTTTTGAGAGACATCCTCTAGCTCGATACGATAACCGTTAAACTTGATTTGGAAGTCCATCCGTCCACCATAGAGAAGGAGACCTTCATCCGTCATGGTTCCGACATCTCCCGTATGGTAGGCTGGAAGGCCTTCAAATTCGAAGAAGGCTTCTGCTGTTTTCTCTGGATTATTCATATAACCTTTTGAAACGGCTGGTCCAGACACGATGATTTCCCCTTGCTCACCATTTGGCAATTTGTTTCCTGCCTCATCAATGATGAAGGTTGGAGAATCTTCTTTGGTGTAGCCAATTGGCAGACGTTTCAAAGTAGCCAACATCTCATCTGTTACGGCTACAGCCGACAAAGCAACAGTTGCTTCCGTTGGGCCGTAGGCATTGATGATGCGTGCATTTGGGAAACGCTCACGCAATTTCTGGGCAGTTTTAACGGTCAACTCTTCCCCATCAAAGTAGAAATGGGTGATTCCTGGCATCTTTTCAGCATTGAAATCTTCAGACAACATGGCCATATCTGCAAAAGATGGTGTCGAAGTCCAGATAGCAATCGGAAGAGAAAAGATGGTCGCAAAGAGTTGTTTGAAGTCTTGAGTGATGGCTGATGGAAGAGCAAAAAGGGTTCCTCCAAGAGCCAAGGTCGGTGCCCAGTACATGACAGACAAGTCAAAGGAATAAGGCGGTTGTGCCAACATTTGCGGACGCTCTGGCGTTGCAAATTCCTTGTCCGTAATCATCCAGTTGGTAAAACTGAGCAAGTTATCGTGCGAAATTTGCACCCCTTTTGGTTTCCCAGTTGTCCCTGAGGTAAAGATGATGTAGTAGTTATCATCCCCTTTGACCGGATGTTTCAAGTCATAGGCATGCTGAGCCGCATAAGCTTCACGCACTTGCTCCAAGGACATGATTGGAGCAGCTGGGTTTTCCAATGGAAATTCATTGATGGCAATAATCAAGCTTGGCTCTGCTACTTCAACAATGGCAGACACGCGCTCCAAGGCAGAGTGGCTATCAATTGGGATATAGGCATGGCCAGATTTTGTCAAGGCCACAAAGGTTGCTAACATTTCATATTCTTGACCACCAAAGACCACTACAGGTGACTTTTCAGGAAGTCCCATTTGGTCGATGTGGGCAGCCAAGCTATCTGAATCAGCCTTCAATTGGCCATAGGTATGCTCCTCACCAAGGACATTGTAAACCGGATAGTCTGGTTGTAGTTGCGCATAACGTTCAATTGTCTCGATCATATCAGTAATTGGTTGGTTTGACACGGCTAGGAGTCTCCTTTTCTAAAATTCGTTGTAGATAAAGCCACCCTGACCTTGACCAAGGTAACTAAAGAAATAAAGTAGGGCTAGGAAAATGGCGAAATACAAGACCGTCTGCCCGATAAATTTATAAAGTGTTTTATGTTTCATAAGTTTCACTCTTCATTTTGATTGTTACTCACTATTTTACCATTTTTTATACCAAGTAAGCAATTTTAAACATAGTGAGAATGTCGTAGAAAACGTTATCATTTCAGATCATTCAAGCCGTTTAACGATAGCATTTTTCTTTAATCAGTTTTCTGGTTGAAATCCTATTCTATTTCACAGTCCCCTGATAAATCAACTCCAGACACTTGTCCAGATCCACATCTCTCTCGAAATGGCTAGGTGTCCAAGGAATCTCTATATCGGGTAGAACACCCTGATCCGTCATCCCTTTCCCTTGATCCACGCTTAAACAGCGAGAAGTGGGAAACATTAAACAAAAATCGCCATAATCAACTGTACAACAATTAGAGTAGTCTAGAATCCCGAGAGTTGGTCGACCCACCACCGTTACCTTCTTAAACTGCCTCATCATCTGAACAAAATTATCCCCAGAAGAAGCGCAGTAGATATCCGACAAGATAAAGATCTGTTCAGGATAGTGGCCCCCTCTGACCTCTGGGAAGAATTCCTCGCTTTCTTCCTTATATGCTACATAGCCTTTTCCCCGATAGTGTATCAAATTCTCTTTCATATCTTCAAGTAGCTTAACTGTTTCGGGACTAATTTCTTCCTGTTGCATCCAGTCCTCAAAGTCTTTCAAGCGCAGGTCAACATTGCGCTCTGTGTAGAGAATTTCCATGCCATCATCATCCCAGTCAAGCGAATCATAGCCCTGATCCTTCTCTAAGCCTAGATGTAACAGAGGAAGATATAGAGAATCCGTCCCTCCACTGTTGCGTCGGACATCAATGATAAGAAACTTGACTTCCGTCATCATCGGTAAACACTCTTGGTATAAACGACCCAAAGATCCTTCATCCATAAAGTTATCCAGACGAAGATAAAGAATCTCATCGTCTAATCGTTTCCAAAAAATCTGATCCTGGATCGGTTCTCGACTGGGTACTACTTTAATGGTCTTTTCTATCCCTTCTCGAAGCAGGGTGACACTCGTTGACTGAGAGACCAAATCTGCCCATTCTCTATAATGTCTTTCTGGGGTCTTGCTGATAAAATAGGCTTTATGAAGAGAAGCTATCTGATCCAAGTCACTTCCATCCAGAGCTAGGATCTGATCTCCTACTTGAAGACCCGTATCTTCATTAGCTTCCTCAACATACAGTTTCTGTCCATTTATTCTCAAAAGGAACCCTTTTTGACTGGCCTTTTTATCTCGAAAAGAAACATGCCCGATCACCCCAAAACTAGCTAGGTAAGCCTTAACTTGATAGAGAAAGGCATCATCTGTCATATCATCTGTAATGTTTTCTCGAAAAGGCTCTGGATCGCATCCTTTTCGATCCTTGCTGGTAGATGAATCATGGGTCATAATAGAGACGACATCTTCAAAAATAGCAGTCTTTTTCATAAAGGATTCCTTCCATTTTTTAGAAACAGTATACCACTTTTTCTTAAAAAGTTCTTAAAACCCTAAAAAACTATCCTAAAGTAGGATAGCCGTTATAGATTCTTTCTTTTCTTCGCTTTCTTTGTCAGAGCGACATCACAATTTTCAATCTTGCTAATCAATAGATTGGCAAGGCCAAAATCATCGATGTTCGATTTCATATTTACCTCGTAGTTCAAGGTCAGTTGTTCTCCAGCTTGGGCCGTTGTGACAGAAATAAAGTCAATTTCTGAACAACTTTGGTCTAACAACTGGCTGATTTGTTCTGCAACAGAATCTTGTTTTAAGACGGTAATGGTCAAATGACGGCGCCGTTGATGGTCTGCCTTACTCTGTTTGTTCTCTAATACCAGCCACACCCCTAGTAAAGAAAGGGTTGATAAAATTGCCAATAAAAGATAGCCCGAACCTGCTGCCAGTCCTATAATCATGGCTAAGAAAATGGCAATCAACTCTCTCGAACCACTCGTAGCCGAACGAAAACGGATCAAACTAAAGGTCCCTGCCACTGCAATCGAGGTTCCCAAACTTCCATTGACCAAAAAGATCACTAAGGTCATCATAGAAGGAAGCAAGGTCAAACTAATGACAAACTCTCGAGTGTAAAGTGTTCGGTATTTATAGGTCCAAGATAGGGCCAGCCCTAGAAAGAGGCTGACCAAAAGGGCCAGCAGTAAGCGCACCGGATCCACTGTTGCTGTGGCATTATTAAAAATAGAATCAAATAGATTAGACATAGGCAGCACCTACCGTTTCTTGAACTGGTCTTGGGGCATAATCCAAGCCTTGTGATTTATGATAAGCACAGCTATATTTTGAAAATTTCTGCTTCACCAAACCATACTTCTCTAAAATATCCTTTAGCCATTGAGGTTCTTGCCCAGGAGCCTTAATTTCCATGATTACGAAGTCATCCTCTAGTAGAGGTTCTCCTTTCTTCCCATCAAAAAGGCTAACAGCCTGATCTCGAAAGACTAGGTTTTGATCGATTGTCACGCGAATCTTCTGATAAGGATAACCCTGAATGGATTTCTTTTCTTTGAGAGACAAGCGATCATAGTAAATAAACATCCGTGGTTCCAATCGATGACCATAACGTTTGCGCAATCTCTGAATCTCCTGCACTAAGTCTGGATCTTGTATCTGATGATCTACTTTCCCATCTGTCATCAAGTTGATAATGGCTTGCGAAGTGGCGACTAGACGGAATTTATGGCCAATTCCTTCTTCATCTTTTGACTTCACCTCTAGAAACACTGGACTGTCTGCTTGAGGTGTTTCTATATAAGTCCGCATCCGAATTTTTTCACGGCGGTGTTGTTTGGCAAGAGCATCTTGAATGACATCAAAATTTTCCGTATCAAAATAAATGTTTGAAATGGTTGAGGTTGGGTAATCATCTTCTACGACGTATTCTTTTAAGTCTTTGATCAAGTCCTTCACGTCATCTTTTGCGACGATATATTTTGTTTCGATTCGTTTGAAACTTGTCTCAATTGTTTTTTTCATGTTTCTTCTCCTTTAAGGGGGATCTATTGTTTCTAACCTTCAGTAAGTATGAATACGACTTACGTGCTTTCTAGTTTAATGGGACTTTCTTAACTGGTCATTAAGCCAAACTTAAAGAAAACTAAAGTTAAGGTTCCTTTCAGAAAAACTTTAGGAAACTTTCAGCTAGCAACTTTAGACTAGAAGCATATCAATGGAACGAGAGGAAAAGCTCATGCAATCAAACAAATGGAAATTTTTATTAACGGGGGCCGCAACCCTCACCTTACTGACAGCTTGCACCCAGGCGTCATCACAATCAGCTACAAAAAGCAATACTGCACAAACAACCGCTACTTCTACTTCAAAAAATAAAACAAACAATTCCAACTATTTTACAGATAAGGACAAGGACAGCTCTTATGATGAAAGCAAAGCCTCTACTGTAAAACTGTCTGGATCTTCTGCAAGTGTATCAGGTGACGGCGTAGCTGTATCTGGATCAACTGTGACCATCTCAAAGGCTGGAACCTATGTCATCTCTGGTGAATCCGATGGGGTTCAAATCAAGGTCGAAGCAGGTGACTCAGATGATGTTCACATCGTCTTGAAAGGCGTTACCATGACCAACACCAACGCCCCAATTTCTGCTACGAAAGCAGGGCATGTCTACCTGACTCTAGCGGATGGCACGACCAATACCTTGTCTGATTCAAGTTCAAACAATGATGAAGATGCCGACGCAGTGATCTTCTCTAAGGGCGACCTCACCATCAATGGTTCAGGTACGCTCAACATTGACGCCAAGAAGAACAACGGGATCAAGGCCAATGACACTCTCCATATCACAGGTGGAACCTATAAGATCACGGCTGTAGGAGATGCCTTCAACGTCAATGACGAACTCAATATCACTGGCACGACCATGACCATCGATGCAGATGAAGATGCCGTCAAGGTGGATAATGATGACGATACTTCGGTCGGAACCATGTACCTTTCAGATAACAAAATGACCATCACCGCAGGAGACGACGGCATCCATGCTTCTGGTGATCTGGTCATCGATAGCGGAACCTACAAGGTAACAGAGTCTGTCGAAGGTCTCGAAGGAAAATCGATCACCATCAACGGTGGTGATATCACCATCTACGCAACCGATGATGGTGTCAATGCAGCCAATGCTAATGCCAACCAAGATGAAATTTTCTTCACCATGAATGGCGGAACACTTAACGTTGAAGTTGGCCAAGGCGATACCGATCCAATTGATTCGAATGGAAATATCACTGTTACCGGAGGAACCATTAAATTAACGGGACAATCTGGATTCGACTTTGATGGTACTGCTACCTACACTGGCGGAGACATCTATATCAACGGTGAAAAACAAACAGAAATTGTCAACTCCATGCCTGGAGGCGGTGGGGCTCCAGGCGGTGGCGGACCTCAAGGCGGTGGACCTGGAGGTGGGCATCCATAATAACAAATAAAGGCAGGATTTCTTCCTGACCTTTTTTTGTTACCCTTTTTATGATAGAATAGAAAATCAATCAGCTTATCGAAAGGAACATGATGAAAAAACAAACGCTCCCTCTTTTCTTCACACTCTTGCTGTCTCTTCTTTTGCTATCAGCCTGTGTGCCGGATCTTAAGATCAACTTTAAAAAAGAACCAACAACTACCAGCTCAAAAAAGAAAACCTTTAAAAAAAGTAGCTCGAGTCGTTCTAGCCTCCCGAGTCGCTCAACCAGTTCAAATAGCTCAAGCAACTCCTCTAGCTCTCCCTCAACTACTACGGAAACCACTTCTGATATCGTCACAACCGAAGGACTCCCTAGAAATGCTCAAGAAGCACCCAAAGATAAAATTTATGCGACAGGGAACTTAAAAGTAGCCTACTCTAGAAATGACGATAAAATTTTTGCACAGACGCCGGATTATGAAGGATATACCACCGCTCTTGTCCAAACAATTCTTGGAAATCCAGAGAAACAACTAACAGACCCTGCTTATATTGCCGAATCTTTTGAAAATACCGAATTAGAAAATATTAAAGGGCTCTACCACGAGGGGAAAATCACAGAGGAACAAGCTCATGCCTTTTTGATGGGAGCTGTTGATCTCAAACAAGCGTCTAAATTCGGAGTAAACTACACCATTTACACCTATAAAAACAACACCATCCAACTGGTCTTTGAAAACGATCAACTTCTCTATATTACTCCAAATCCTGATGTCGTCTTCTTTAAATAATTTACATTCTCGCATAGACAAGCGAGAATTAGAATCTAAACAAACTATTTTAAAGTAAAATAAGTTAAATGATTCTCCAAAAAAATAAAAATGAGTTCCAATTTTTAAATCAATTCAAGAGAATACCGAAACTTTCCACTGTGAGAAAAGTGCCTGAAATGTTGTTTCAGGCACTCGGAATTATTGAGACCTTAGGCTCAATAATTAGTCATGGAACTTCGAAGAAGTTCGCTGACGTCCGTACTCACCTAAGGAAAGTTTTTAATATGACTTTATCTTCAATCTGAGTCTCGCTTAAACAAGCGAGAATTTTCGTTTCACATGAAACAAAAAACTTCCAACACTCTCATTGTTGGAAGTTTTTTAGGATTAGTCCTCTTCATATTTTTTTGGATTATAGAACCACATTCCGAGGCCTGCAAAAAGAACAATAGTCATCAGAAGGAAGGCCACTTGATTTCCAATTTCTCCTGTCATCGAAATCGTTTGACGAAGACCAGAAACGGTATAACTCATTGGCAAGAATGGATGAACAGCTTGGAAAAATCCATTTGTCAAAGCAAGAGGATAAGTTCCTGCACTAGAAGCCAATTGCAAGAGCAAGAGGATCAAGGAAAGGAAAGCACCGACTTTTCTTTGCCATGTCGTTAAAGCTGTTACGATAGACATGAAGGCTACACTACCAATCACACAAAGGAAGAGAGTAGCCATCTCATGATTAGCTGATAAACCAATCAAGTGAACGGCACCATAGACCAAGACTCCTGCAATCACCGCAATCGTTCCGTTGACCTCAAAGCGAGATTTAAACCATGCCCAGCGACTTTCAGGATGACGACCGGATGGTAATTTTGCAAAGATCATGTTGGTTGACAAGGCACAAACAAAGAGAGCTACCGAGATCATATAAGGAGCCATTCCAACACCATTCACAGGGGTATTGTCATGGTCTGTTTTAGACAAAGTGACAGGATCTGCTAAGGTTTTAGCGTTTTCTTTTTCAGTTGTCGCAGCATTCAATTGTCCCTTAGCATCATTTAATCCTTGACTCAAGGTTTGGCTTCCTGTTGCTAATTCACCCAAACCATTTGTCAATGTTTGGCCACCCGCTGCTAATTTGCTAGACCCATCTGAGATTTGATTTGCACCGTCGGCTAGTTTATCAGCCCCAGTCACCAATTGACTTGATTTTTCTGTCAACTGGTTGACACCCGTGACAAGTTTATTGACACCACCTGCCAATTCTGGAGTTTTACTGTTCAATTGTCCTACACCGTCAGCTAATTTTCCAGCTCCAGCAACCAACTCACTAGACTTCCCTGTTAATTGTGTCGCTCCTGAAGCCAGTTGATTCATGCCTGATGTCAAGGCAGGCATCTTTCCATTTAACTCACCTAGACCAGAAGCTAATTGATTGCTTCCTGCAAGTAATTCTGATGATTTACTATCTAGTTGACCAACTCCTGCTGCTAACTGACTAGCCCCATTTGTTAAAGTACTGCTATTCGTCTGAAGTTGGGTTGCTCCATTAGCGATTTTATCGACACCAGCTGTATAAGCGCCGATCCCTTGACTGATGGTTTGGCTAGCTGGCAACAATTGTCCACTAACTGCGGATTGGATCTTAGACAAGCCACTTGACAAGTCTGTCAAGGTAGAAGAAGCTGTCGGTAAAACTTGATTGGCTGCCGTTTGCAGTTGTGTCAAGCTATTTCCTGTATTCAAACTACCTTGGATCGTTTGAATCGTAGTCAAGATTCCTTGAGCCGCCGTTTCACTCGAGCTTGGACTCGATGAGATCGCCGCATTGATTTCCGCTTGTTGGTCAGCTGTCATTGCTTGATAGGCTGCTGTCCCTTGTACACTTGCAAGGGCATTTGCACGATCCGCTTGGGCTGAAGCAAGGATTGATTGAGCTGAATTCGCTATACTGGTCAATCCAGCTGACAGTTGACTGGTATCTACTGAAGCATTTTGAATCGCTGCATTTAATTGGTTTAAACCTGCTGCCAATTGATCAATCTGAGCGGATTGACTTGTAGAAGCTTGTAGCTGGCTTGATAATGTTTGAATACCTGATTCTAATTGTGAAACCCCATTTCGAAGGGTAGCAGATTGACTACTTAATTGACCCGCTCCCTCTGATAAAGTAGCGACTCCATTTGTATAGGTTGCTAAACCATTTGAAAAGTTTGACAGGCCTGAATTCAATTGACGCACACCATTGGTATAATTCCCAAGACCATCATTGAGGGTCCCCATACCGCTGGTTAACTGACCAACTCCTGAGGCCAACTGAGGGGTTTGACTCGCCATTTGATTGAGACCATTTCCTAATCGATCCACTCCGGTAGCGTAAGCCATCAAGCCTGTATTAAAAGTACCAAACCCATTATTTAATTGATTGACGCCAGATACCAAGTTTGGAAGTTGACCAGCCATTTGATTGAGACCATTTCCTAATTGACCAACACCATCTGTATAGGCTGCTAGACCCGTACGAAGAGTAGTCGCACCATCTGAAAATGCTAAGCTTGAACGAGCCAATGTATTCAAATTAGTAGACAGTGTTTGACCACCATCTTCCAATTTACTTGCACCATCTGCTAATTTAGCACTTCCATCTGCCGCTGTCCCCATACCAGATTTAAGCGATCCCATTTTGGAAAATAAAGCTGTTGTATACGTATTGGTCACTTTTTCGGCCACTGACTGCTTCATCTTTGTCATCGCAGTGTCGCTCATTTTCCCTGCGATAAAACTATGACCACTGGATGTTTGGTAATCAATGGTCATCTGTTCCGGATGATTGGTTAAGATGGAGCTAGCTTTCTTTGAAAGATCCTCAGGCAGGGTTACAATCATATAATAATCGCCATTTTTAAGACCATCTTTCGCAGCTTTCTCATCTACAAAATGAAAATCAAGTGAGTCATTGTCCTTCAAATTGGACACCATGTCTTTTCCTATTTCCATCTTTTGTCCATTATATGTAGCAGATTGATCCTTATTGACAACCGCTACAGGAAGATCCGAAACTTGGCCATATGGATCCCACATGGAAGATAGAAAAATAATATTATAAAGAGCTGGAATCAAAGCAACTCCAATCATGACAATGATAAATGTTGGCTTTTTAAGAATAGCCTTCCATTCTTTCATCATATTTTTTGTCTCCTTTTTATACACATTGTCTAAATTTCTGATATAATAGATTATACAGTTTCTAGAAATTTTCACAAGTAGGAAATCTTTATTTTTAGACACTGTGTATAATTTTGTGCAAAAAGGATTAACAGATGACTGAGAGCAATAAACGATTAAAAACAAAACGAAATATCGAGGAGGCGATGGTTCGACTACTAGAAAAGGAATCATTCGACCAAATCACAACGGTTGAGTTAGCACAAGAATCCGGCATTAGTCGCTCTAGCTTTTATACCCACTATCGAGACAAGTACGATATGATCGAGCGCTACCAACAAGCACTCTTTCACAAGCTTGAATATATCTTTGACAAACACCAAGACGACAAGCGCCAAGCGATTACAGAAGTGTTCGAATTCCTAACCAAGGAGCCACTCTTTGCAGTTCTTCTGACAGAGAATGGAACCAAAGAGATCCAAACCTTCTTACGACATAAATTACAGATTCTTCTGGTTGATAGTTTGCAAGAGCGCTATAGTCATAAATCATTAACAGATATTGAAAGAGTCTACAGTTCTGTCTATCTGACCAATGCCTTCTTCGGAGTCTGTCAGATGTGGGTTTCGCGCGGAAAAAAAGAAAGTCCTCAACAAATGGCTGAATTTTTAATGAAAATGTTACGGTAACAGTCTCTCCTGATCGATCTAGATCAGGAGTTTTTTTATTAGCAGGTTTAGGTTTTAAGAAAACAAAAAGGGGAGCAAAGCCAGAAATCAACCCTTTAAGACAAAATAAAAAGCCCACTGTAGTAGGCTTTCTGCAAAGTATATCTTAAAATTAAAGCATTTTGTTGTAGAATTCAACGACAAGTGCTTCGTTGATTTCTGGGTTGATTTCATCGCGTTCTGGAAGGCGAGTCAATGAACCTTCAAGTTTGTCAGCATCGAATGATACGAATGCTGGACGTCCAACTGTAGCTTCAACAGCTTCAAGGATAGCTGGAACCTTAGCTGATTTTTCGCGAACTGAGATCACTTGACCTGGAGTTACGCGGTATGAAGGGATATCAACGCGTTTTCCGTCAACAAGGATGTGACCGTGGTTAACGAATTGACGAGCTTGACGACGAGTAGTCGCAAGTCCAAGACGGTAAACAACGTTATCCAAACGACGTTCTAAAAGAAGCATGAAGTTGAAACCGACAGTTCCTTCTTTAACTTTAGTAGCTTGTACGAACAAGTTACGGAATTGTTTTTCACCAAGTCCGTAAGAGAAACGAAGTTTTTGTTTTTCAGCTAATTGCAAACCGTATTCTGACAATTTTGAACGGTTGTTTGGTCCGTGTTGACCTGGTACGTAGTTACGACGTGCCAATTCTTTACCTGTACCTGTAAGTGACAAGCCAAGACGGCGAGATTGTTTCCAAGATGGTCCTGTATAACGTGACATTTAAAATGTCCTCCTATAAAAATAATTTTTGTAGGAAATAACGTTTTAGACAAACCTGATTCGTTCAGAAAGCCTTCGCCCAAACAGCAAAGGTTACTTTTCTAGCTGACTTCCTGTTGACGAGCTTCATTTTGTCCTGCTGTCATTTCGCACAAATTCTATTCTATCACGGAATAGAAACTTTGTAAAGTCCTTCAAAACAATTTCAATGAAATTCAGACAATAATTCTATGATTCGTTTTTTATATTGCAATTGTTGCCAGTCTCTATCCGTTGCTGGATCCCATTTTAAAGGAAGATCTGCAATAATTTCACCGGGATTATGATTTAAGATATAGATCCGGTCACTCAATGTCAAAGCTTCTTCGATACTATGAGTGATCACTAGAGTGGTGAGACCAAGACGTTCCTTACTGTCTAGATACCAGTGATAAAGATCCTGCCTTGTCAATTCATCTAAGGCACTAAAAGCTTCATCTAATAGGAAGACAGAATGACCCAGAAGATAGGTTCTCAATAGCGCCACCCGTTGCCGCATCCCCCCACTCAGGGCATTGGGATAAAGGTTGGCAATACTTCCCAATTTAAATTCATCTAACAATTTTAGAGCTGTAGATGTTGCCTCTTCCTTAGGAATCTTTTTTAATTGAAGGGGAAGAATAATATTTCCCAATACTGTCTTATGTTCTAACAAAAGATCCTTTTGTAGCATATAGCTGACTTTTCCAAAGGAGATCGGGGCATCATCTACTTCTATAGCGCCCTTTTGTAAGGGAAAGATCCCAGCAATTAAATTAAACAAGGTTGATTTCCCTACCCCACTTGGACCTAGAATAGAGACGATTTCTCCTTTTTGCACTTCTAGTGATACATTGTTTAAAACTGCTTTATCTCCAAAAGAGAAACTTACATCTTTTACGGTTAAAATATCAGTCACCTACCAATTCATTTGTAAAACCTTTGTCTTCTAAGTCATTTGAAACCAATCCTTGCTCTTTTGCCCAAGCATAAAAAGCATTCCAACGCTTGGAGTCAAACTGCCCCCATTTATCCTTGTCTGAAGCATATTGACTGGAAAGATATTTTTGAGAAGCTAGTACAAAATCACGCTGGTTAGCTAAGGCAGGGGCCTGTTTGATCAAGATATCCGCAGCTTCTTCTGGATGCTCTATAGCATATTGGTAGCCTTTTTTCACCGCTTGAATGAATTTTTTTGCTTCCTCTTTATGAGACTTCAAATAGTCATTGTTAGCAATAATAACAGGCGAATAGTAGTCAAATGCAGGAACAAAATCTTTCATATAGAAGAAATTGGTCTTCATTCCCTTTTGCTCAGCCAAAATTCCATCCCAACCGTGATAAATCCAAGCAGCATCAAAGACCTTATTTTCAATCGGAGTAATGGAATTTGAATCACTATTTGGAACCAATTTTACTTGATTAAAATCAGCTCCTTCTTTTTTCATCATCGATTTGATCATTTCCAACTCAATCGGATCATTCCAGGTACCATACTTCTTACCCACCAAATCTTTTGGACTTGTGATCGCTGCATCTTTTCTTGAAATAATCCCTGACGTATTGTGTTCGACGATAGCTGCAACAGCGGTAATACCCGCACCTTTATCTAATTTCTTAGCCATAGAATCTTGGAAATAAATACCAAATGGAGCTTTCCCATTGATAATCAAATCAGAACTACTGTCTTCCGGAGGAAGTTTTATATCTACATCCAGTCCTGCTTCTTTAAAGTACCCTTTTTCCTTTGCTACATAGAGACCCGTGTGATTAGTATTCGGGGTCCAATCTAGAATAAAATCAATCTTTTTCAAACCACTTGACGATTGCTTGACAGAATTTTGACAAGCACTCAAGAAAACAAATCCCAATATTATTGAGAAAAATAAACCTATTGACTTTTTCATTAGCTATACCTCTTTTACATTTTTGTCAATTTAATTTTTACACCATTTACAAGTTTGTCAATCCTTTTTCCATTTTAGAATGGTTCGTTCTAATTGGTCAACGAGAAACATACCGAGTAAACTAATAGCAGAAATCAATACAATGATCGCAAACATCGTATCATACTGAAATAACTTCTTCGATTGGATCATATAGACCCCCAATCCATCAAAACCTCCTAACCATTCTGAAACGACCGTACTGATAAAAGCATAGGAAACACTCACACGTAAACCTGCGAAAAAATAAGGAAGCGCTGCAGGAATTTTATAATGGACTAAAGTCTGAAAGCGATTGGCTTGCATAATCTGAAACAATCTCAGAATGTCTTGATCGCAATGCCGAAAACCATCTAACAGACTGACTACGATGGGAAATACCACCGTAATAATGATCAAAACCAGTTTTGGAAGCATACCATAACCAAACCAAAGAACCAGGATAGGGGCCAAGGCAATCGTCGGAATGGTTTGAATAACAACCATAAAAGGATAGACCAGATCATTCACCCATTGAAAACTATCCATGAGAATCGCAAAGCCAGCAGCAAGAAGAACGCCTATAACAAGTCCGATCAAGGCCACTTGAAGGGTAGACAAACTGTGATGAATCAGGAGAGATCGATCTCGTACAAAGGCATTCCCAATTTCAAGTGGCGTTGGTAATACAAATTTGGGGAGGATATTTAAAAATCCTGCTAACTGCCATAAGACAAGAAGACTGCTAAAACCTGCAAATCCTATCAATTGTTTTGAATATCTTTTTACAAGAGACATCGGAACCTCCTTTCTCACAAATAAAAAACGCCTCCAAAATAGGAGACGGATTGCACAAGGTCACTCATAACGAAAAATACATTTCATTTGTTTCCTACGCTGGCATTACCCAGATCAGGTGCGGTCGAAGCTTACACTTCCTCTCAGACTGTACACAGACTCCCATATGTATTTATTATAATAACTGATTTAGACGATAAAATCAAGAAATTAATCCAAATAACGAATTAAATTCTTCTCTGTTAAAATATCTGAATAGGTGTAAGACTCCACGTATGTATTAGCTGGTTCACCTGGCAAGCTATTGTCGTTCGTATACTCGATAATAAATAAAGAAGGATAGACCTCAATCAAGCGTCCAAATTTATTTTTTTGACGTTTCCGTCCATTTTCAAGCGTCATTTCAACCACTTGTCCTTCATGGGCCTTGATTTCTTCTTTAATTTTTTTCATTTTTGCAACATCTGTAAATGCATCACTCATCTTATTGATCCTCTCTCTTTGAAATACTTGAGAATTTATTGTATTCCTTTTGGAATATTAATTCGACTGTCCCACGCGCACCTGAACGGTTTTTCTCGATAATCACTTCAACCGTATTATTAGGCATTCCATCTTCTTCCTCTTCACCAGCTCGATCATAATAATCATCACGGTACAAGAAAGCAACAATATCCGCATCCTGTTCAATCGATCCAGATTCACGAATATCAGAAAGAACAGGACGTTTGTCTTGGCGCTGTTCCACACCACGTGATAGCTGACTCAAAGCAATAACGGGAACTTTTAGTTCCTTAGCCAAAATCTTTAACTGACGAGAAATTTCTGAAACTTCCTGTTGACGGTTTTCTCTTCCAGTCCCTGTAATCAGCTGCAGGTAGTCAATCAGAATAAGACCGAGATTCCCTGTTTCCTGCGCTAATTTTCTTGCTCTCGAACGAATCTCAGTGATCCGAATTCCCGGAGTATCATCGATGTAAATACTCGCATTGGCCAAATTTCCTTGAGCAATGGCATATTTCCGCCACTCTTCATCCGTCAATTGACCTGTACGAATCGAATGGGATTCAATCAAACCTTCAGCTGCTAACATCCGGTCAACCAAACTTTCAGCACCCATTTCTAATGAGAAAATAGCCACTGTCTTATCCAACTTTGTCCCGATATTTTGAGCAATATTTAGAGCAAAGGCTGTTTTCCCTACTGCAGGACGAGCCGCTAAAATAATCAACTCTTCCTCATGTAGCCCCGTCGTCATATGGTCCAAATCGCGATAGCCTGTCGCAATACCCGTAATATCAGAGGTTTGAAGCGAGCGGGCTTCCAAGCTACCAAAATTTATATTCAAGATGTCTCGAATATTTTTAAATCCACTACGATTTGCGTTTTCACTAACATCAATCAGAGCTTTTTCAGCACCCGCAATGATTTCATCTGAAGGACTTGCACCATCATAAGCTTGATTAATACTTTCCGTTAATCGAGAGATCAATCGACGTAAGACAGCTTTTTCGGCAACAATCTTCGCGTAATACTCTGCGTTAGCTGAAGTTGGTACCGAATTAATGACTTCTACCAAATAGGAGAGACCGCCAATATTTTGGAGATCCCCCTGACTATCTAAAATATTTCGAACAGTCGTCGCATCAATCGCATCCCCGCGGTCAGCTAGATCGATCATGGCTTTAAAAATCAAACGGTGCGAGTACTTAAAGAAATCGCCAGGCTCGATATATTCACGAACAAAGACCAATTTCCCCTCATCAATAAAGATGGCTCCCAACACTGATTGCTCCGCTTGGATATCCTGAGGTTGTGTTCGTAATTCCTCTATCTCAGCCATAAAAAAACCTTTCTATCGATCGTGTTTACCCTTCGTTTACACGAATATTAATCAAACCTGTAACATCTTGATAAATTTTTACAGGGACGTCAATCAATCCTGTTGAACGAATTGGAGAGGAAACTTGGATATGACGTTTATCAATTTTAATGCCAAATTGTTTCTCAAGCTCTTCTGCAATCTTTTTATTGGTAATAGAGCCGAAAGTACGGCCATCTGGCCCAATTTTTTCAGTGAATTGAACAACAGTTGCTTCTTCTTCTAATTTCGCTTTAATCTTTTGCGCTTCTGCTAACAATTCAGCATGCGCTTTTTCTTCTGACTTTTGCTTTCCACGAAGTTCACCGATTGCTTGGGCATTGGCTTCTTTCGCAAGATTTTTCTTGATCAAAAAGTTTTGTGCATAACCAGTAGGCACTTCTTTAATTTCGCCTTTTTTACCTTTACCTTTTACATCCGCTAAGAAAATAACTTTCATTCTACATTCTCCTTTTCAATAGTTACTTCGTTTTCAATAGTCTCAATCAGTTGTTGACGAATACTCATCAAATCTTGACCCTCAATTTGAGAGGCTGCCGAATTGAAATGACCTCCTCCGCCAAGCTGTTCCATGATACGCTGTACATTAACTTTACTTCGACTTCGTGCAGAAATCGAGACAGTTCCACTTTGATTACAAGCAATGACAAAGGTTGCTTCCACCTCAGACATGGCTAGCATACTATCAGCAGCTTTACTAATGGTTACTGAATCATAGGCTTTAGTCGTATTGGCACAAGCTACGATGATATGTGGCAAAATCTTTTCACCAGTCAAGATCAGTTCGTTCACTTCACGATACTCATCAAACTGAATCGCAGAGATCTCCTGGATGGCTACACTATCACTACCTCTTGAGCGAAGGTAACTCGCCACATCAAAGGTCCTACTTGTAACACGTGCGGAGAAGTTCTTAGTATCCAGCATGATCCCAGCCATCAAGACACTAGCTTGAATCTTCGTCAACCGATTTTTCTTCGACTTCTGGAACTGAATCAGCTCACTAACCAATTCGCTCGCGCTACTTGCTCCACTTTCAATATAGGTGATCAGAACATTTTCAGGGAAATCATCATCCCGACGGTGATGGTCAATGACAATAATCTGTTGAAATTCCTGATAAAACTCTTTTGAAAGAGTCAAGGCTGTCTTAGAATGGTCAACCATAATTAACAAAGAGCGATCCGTCACCATTTGCATGGCTTCCTCTAGGGGAAGGATTTTCGTCACCTGCTCTTCTTCTAGTTTCGCAATTGCTCTTGAAATATCACTAGCCATTGCATGTGGGTCATAGACCACATAAGAGGAAGCCAAAATATTGCTAGAGAAAAACTGCATTCCCACAGACGCTCCTAAAGCGTCCATATCCAAGTTTCTATGCCCAACAATGAAAACTTGATCAACGGATTTAATCTTATCCGAAATAGCTGTCATCATAGCGCGTGTGCGAGTCCGAGTCCGCTTCACAGCCGAAGCTGTTCCACCACCAAAGAAAATAGGGTTTTTCTGTTCATCATTTTCTTTGACAACCGCTTGATCCCCACCACGAACTTCCGCAAGGTTTAGGTTCAAGAGAGCCACTTTACCAATCTCATCATGCTCCCCGTCACCATACGAGAATCCCATACTTAAGGTAATAGGTAGCTCACGATTTTTAGCTTCTTCACGGAATTGATCGATGACAGAAAATTTTGATTCCATCAACTGTTCTAAGACCGTGTAGTCTGTAAACAAATAGAAACGATCCATCCCCACACGTCTGTAAAACATATGGTAACGAGCTGTAAACTCTTCTACAAAGTTGGCAATAAAACTATTGATATTGCTAATATCAGAGTCTGAAATGACATCTTCTAGATCATCATAGTTATCAACAGAAATAATACCGATAACGGGACGAGTTGTCACCAATCCTACAGTTGCTTCATACTCACTTGAAACATCAAAAAAGTAAACAACACTAGACGTCTGATCAAAGTAAACAGAATATTTCTTATCGGCTACAGTGACATAATGACCTTTATCCTCAAACAGAGTATTGAGTAACTTTTTCAATGATTCAACATCAAAGTCCCCATCATCTGTTGAAAAAATCAATTCAGCATAAGGGTTGAACCACTCTACTTCATTTGTCTCTTCATTAATTTTGATAACTCCAACAGGCATTTTATCAAGGAGGGATGCTAATCCGCTTTCTGCCTGATGGTTAACGTATTGTATTTGTTCTAATTCATCTAACTCTGAAATTTGTAACTGGTATTCAAATAAAGCAATCAATCCAGCTAAGACTAAAAAAATTGCAATGAGAGTTACATAGCCTTTGCCAAAGATTCTTAAAAAAATTGCTAAAATTGCAAATGAAATAAAACCAATTAACACATAATGGATGAACGATAAACGAAATTTTTTCATCATAAACCTCTTCTCGGAATTATACCATAAATAGAGGTAAAAAGCGAGGTTTCTCTCTATATTACAGAGAAGAAAGACCACTAAAAGGCTCTTCCTCCGCTTCACTACTTTGTAAACAAGGTTTACAACTGTGTAAATAGTAACAACAGATTTCAATCCATAAAATTGAGGCTGAAACATCATCTCAGCCCCATTTTATTAGTGGTTTGCTTTGTTTTTGGAGATACTCCGAGATTTACCTTCTAAGTAAACCATTAAAATAGAGATATCCGCTGGATTGACACCTGAGATACGACTTGCTTGACCAATCGTTTCTGGATTAATTAATTTAAATTTTTGACGCGCTTCGGTTGCAATAGAGTCAATATCATCCCAGTCAATATTCGCAGGAATTCGTTTTTCTTCCATACGCTTCATTTTTTCGACTTGGTCCATTGCTTTTGAGATATATCCTTCGTATTTAATTTCAGTTTCAATCAATTCAATGATTTTATCATCCAGTTCTTCAGCTGCAGGACCGATAAATTCTACCACATCTTGGTAAGAGACTTCTGGTCTTCGCAAGAATTCTTTAGCAGTGACAGCATCTGTCAATGGTTTAAAGCCCATTGCAGCAACCTTCTCATTGGTTTCCTTTACAGGCTTTAACTTAATGCTATCCAAACGCTTCATCTCGTTTTCAAACTGATACTTCTTGGTTTCGAAACGTTGCCAACGTTCATCATCTACCAATCCAATTGCTCGTCCCATTTCTGTCAAGCGCATATCGGCATTATCATGACGCAAAATCAGACGGTATTCTGCACGGCTTGTTAACAAACGATACGGTTCGATCGTTCCCTTTGTTACCAAGTCATCGATCATGACCCCAATATAACCATCACTGCGTTTCAAAATGAGTTCTGGTTTTCCTTGGATTTTTAGAGCCGCATTGATCCCTGCAATAATCCCTTGACCAGCAGCCTCCTCATAGCCAGACGTTCCATTGGTTTGGCCAGCTGTAAAGAGACCTGAAATTTTCTTAGTTTCCAAAGTTGCGCGCAATTGATGAGGCAAAACCATATCATACTCAATCGCATAACCCGTTCGCATCATTTCTGCCTTCTCAAGTCCCTTAATAGAATGGACGAGATCCCGCTGAACATCCTCCGGTAAACTCGTTGACAGCCCTTGAACATAGACTTCTTCTGTGTTTCGTCCCTCAGGTTCTAAGAATAGTTGATGACGCTCTTTGTCAGCAAAACGGACAATTTTATCCTCAATGGACGGACAATAGCGAGGACCTACTCCCTTTACAACCCCTGTAAACATAGGTGCCCGGTGTAAATTATTTTGGATAATCTCATGGCTATGCCCATTCGTATAAGTTAACCAACAAGGAACCTGATCCTTTACATAATCTTCATCACGCGATGTATAAGAAAAATGATTAGGAGCTTCATCTCCGGGTTGAATTTCCGTTTCGTCATAATTAATTGACGACGCCTTTACACGAGGTGGCGTCCCTGTTTTGAAACGTCCAATTTCTAATCCTAGCTGTTTGAGATTATCGGCCAAATTGATAGAAGCTAGACTATGATTAGGTCCTGACGAATACTTGAGATCTCCAATGATAATTTCTCCGCGTAAAGCTGTCCCAGTAGTGACAATAACAGCCTTTGCTCCATATTCTTGGTGAGTTGCAGTCCTTACACCAACAACCTTACCATTCTCCACCAAAATCTCATCAATCATAGTTTGGCGAAGAGTTAAATTTTCTTGATTTTCAACCGTTTTCCGCATTTCTTTTGAGTAAAGTTCTTTGTCTGCTTGAGCCCGAAGTGCACGAACCGCAGGACCTTTACCAGTATTGAGCATTTTCATTTGGATGTAGGTCTTGTCGATGTTCTTCGCCATTTCTCCACCGAGGGCATCGACTTCACGCACGACAATCCCCTTAGCAGAACCACCAATAGAGGGATTACAAGGCATAAAAGCCAGCATTTCAATGTTAATAGTCGCAAGTAAGACCTTACAACCCATACGGCTAGCAGCTAGAGAGGCTTCTACTCCCGCATGCCCCGCACCGATTACAATGATATCGTATTCTTCAATAAAATTATAAGTCATTTTTTCTCCTATTTCTCAAGATGGATGTGTCGTAATTTTCCGTCCCATTCTGGTAGGGCTGATTTTAAAAAGGCTGGTTTCAGGTCAACAGTGTGTAAATCATCTAAAGCAATCCAACGGCAAGGTAATTGCTTGGTATCTTCCTGCATGAGCAAAGGTGCATCTTCTAGCAAGTCCACCAAATAATGAAATTCAATGTTATGGTAGTGGATTCCAGCTTGTTCAAAGTGATTTTCAACCACGAAAGCTAACGGACCTGCTGTAGATGTGACACCAAGTTCCTCTTTGACTTCCCGAACTACAGCATCCTCTGTAGTTTCATTGACTTGAATAGCACCTCCGATTGTATAACAGCCGTCCTCATCTTCTATGACGAACAAGCGATTATCTTTTACAATCAAAGCAGTCGCCCTCACACCAAAAACAGTAGAACCTATTTTCATTCGAAAATCCTGTTGCCTCATTTTACTTCCTTTCGAAATCACACAAAAATAGTCAAAACTCTGAGAAGTGCAGGACAAAAAAGCCTGCAACATCCATGAGCTTTGACCATCATTTCTATTGCTTTTATTATTGTAGCAAATTGAGAAAATTTGTCAATTTAAATATGCTAAGACTGACGGATTGCTTCAAAAACTCCTTTGTCAATCTCAACTGGATCAGAGAATGCATCTAGAACAATCCCTCTCACTGGAAACTTTCCTATCCTTTCTGCAGTAAATAAACAGTCCGTAAAAGGTATTTGCAGCCAAGAAAAACGATCGTAATAATCTTTAGGAATATCCTGTTCCGTCAAGAAACAAGGATAAAAGTAGTCGTCTCCCTTTCGTAGAATATCCGGTTTTAGACGAACACCTTCTTGTTCATCACTCCCATCCATTAAAGAAGCATTAAAGGGAACCCAAACTTTAGATTGCTTCAATTCCTTGAACAAAGCTTCAATTGACTCCGTCGTTTTTTCCCTCAAATACTGTTTCTTATAATCAGAGATAGTCTTTGTATTCTCTATTTTTTTCTTAAAGAACTGAAACACTTTCGTTCCTCCTAGAAAATTCTAAATATACTGACAAACTTTTCCATCCCGATAAGCATTGTCAATCAAGCCACCGCCTAGACACTCTTCACCGTCGTAAAAAACAACAGCTTGTCCTGGTGTAATGGCTCGTTGAGGTTCTGCGAAAATCACTTCTGCCTTGTCACCTTTAACGTGTACAGTCACCTTGGAGTCAGGCTGACGATAGCGGAACTTAGCTGTACACTCTAATGTAAACTCTTCTGGCATATTTCGTGTAAAGTGAACTTGACTAGCCTGTAAACTTGTTGACATCAATGCTTCATGGTAGAAGCCTTGACCGACATAAAGAATATTTTGACTGAGGTCTTTCCCAACTACAAACCATGGCGCATTGTCTCCACCTTGTTGGCCACCAATTCCAAGCCCACCCCGTTGACCGATTGTGTAATACATCAAACCTGCATGTTCACCCATATCTCGTCCATCGATGGTCATCATTCGACCTGGTTGGGCAGGAAGATAGTTCCCTAGAAATTCTTTGAAATTCTTTTCTCCGATAAAGCAAATCCCAGTTGAGTCTTTCTTTTTAGCTGTTGCTAATCCAGCTTCTTCAGCTAGACGACGAACCTCTGGCTTTTCCAAATGTCCCAATGGGAACATGGTTTTTTGAAGTTGTTCTTGTGACAGCTGGCTTAAGAAATAAGTTTGGTCCTTCCCGTTGTCAACGCCGCGTAACATATGAACAATGCCATCTTCATCACGCGCCACACGCGCATAGTGCCCTGTCGCTACATAATTTGCACCGAGTGTCATAGCATAATCTAAAAAGGCCTTAAATTTGATTTCCTTATTACACATGACATCCGGATTTGGTGTTCGACCAGCTCGGTATTCGGCAAGGAAATATTCAAAGACACGATACCAGTATTCTTTCTCAAAGTTGACAGAATAGTAAGGAATGCCAATTTGGTCTGCAACCGCTGCTACATCTTTGTAATCTTCTGTAGCTGTACAGACGCCATTTTCGTCTGTGTCGTCCCAGTTTTTCATGAAGATGCCGATGACATCGTAACCTTGTTGCTTTAATAATAAAGCTGTTACAGATGAATCCACTCCACCACTCATACCAACAACAACACGTGTTTTCGAGTTATCACTCATAGATTTCTCCCATCTTTTCGTTTCTCACGATTGAAGGTCGTGGTTTGCTTCAACGATTGAAGGTCGTTTTGAGCAGTTACCATTTTAACACGCTTTATAGTAGAAAACAAGCATCTTACTATTCTTTTTGTTGATCAGGATCGATGGGTTTACAGGTCTGTAAATTAAAAAAGAGTCCTATTCAAGAACTCTTTTCATACGAATTTAATACCAGCCATTTGCCAACCAGAAATTTTTAGCTGCTGACCATGATCCATAACGGTTGACAACATATTGATTGGCCACTTTTTCTTGGTTTGCAGGTGATAAATCACCATTCAAATAAGTGATAGTCAATTGGTAACGACCATAATATTGGCCATTTTGTGCTGTATAACTACCACTTGACTCTTTTTGGGCAATCCATTCCTTAGCAGCTGCATCTTCCGCATTCAAACCATCTGAAGCAGAGACAGTAGTTGTTGCTTGTGTAGTATCAGTTTTACTAGCAGGAGCTTGCTCCGTAGTTTTCTGCGTTGTATTTGCATCTTCAATCTCAAGAACTTGACCAACTGAGATAAGATTCACGTTACTAATCTTATTTTTCTTAGCAATTGCATCAACCGTTGTGTTCTTCTCTTTAGCAATAGCTGATAAAGTATCACCTGATTTTACAGTATAAGAATCTGCATTCGCTACAATTGGAAGGAAAAGTCCTGCAAGTAAACTAAGTCCAATAATTCGTTTCATCATTTGTTTTTTATTCATTATTATGTACTCCTTTATTGGTATACCTCTATACTACACAAGAAATATTTCATATTTATTGAAATAATGTGTCAAATATTTCAGTCAGATGTTAGAAATACTAAAATTCCAGGATAATATAAATGCTTTAAGCCCCCTTTAAGATTTCTCAGATATTTCGGGAAAAATAGAAGAAATCATCAGCCATATCTGATATAATGAAGTAAAGTGATCACAAAGGAGCAGAGCATGAACTCTTTAAAATTCCAATCAGTTTTTGATATTATTGGACCTGTGATGATCGGCCCATCCAGTAGTCACACTGCAGGTGCTGTTCGAATTGGTAAAATTGTTTCTTCTATCTTTGGAGAGGAGCCAAAAGAAGTTGAGTTCCAATTATTTAATTCCTTCGCCAAAACCTATCGTGGTCATGGAACAGATTTAGCCTTAGTAGCGGGCATCTTAGGAATGGACACAGATGATCCTAGAATCCCAGATAGTCTAAAAATTGCACATGAACGAGGCATTAGGATTGTTTGGTCTATTCAAAAAGAAAGCAATGCTCCTCACCCAAACACAACGACTATTACTGTTAAAAATGATCATAAAACGATTTCTGTCACTGGAATCTCAATTGGTGGTGGGAACATACAGGTTACTGAGTTAAATGGCTTTGCTATCTCGCTAAATATGAATACTCCAACCATTATCATTGTTCACCAGGACGTCCCTGGAATGATCGCCCATGTGACAGAAGCTCTTTCTCGCTATGATATTAACATTGCACAAATGAATGTAACACGGGAAAAAGCTGGAGAAAAAGCGATTATGATTATAGAAGTTGACTCAAGGAGTTGTGAAGCAGCTATCGACGATATCCGTAAAATTCCTCATCTTCATAATGTCAACTTTTTCAAATAAGGAGTTCATATGTTTTATTCAATTGTAGACCTCGTAGAACAAGCAAGCGCGCAATACGAAGGAAACGTCGCAGAGTTAATGATTGCGACTGAATTTGAACTAACTGGTCGTGAACGAGAAGAAGTCCTACGATTAATGACCCGTAATTTAGAAGTGATGATTGATTCTGTAAGGTTAGGGTTAAATGAAAACCACTCTCGTAGTGGGTTAACCGGTGGGGATGCCGCAAAATTAGATCGCTATATCAAATCAGGAAAAACGTTATCTGACTTGACCGTCCTAACCGCAGCGAAGAATGCTATTGCTGTCAACGAACACAATGCTAAGATGGGACTGGTCTGCGCAACACCCACTGCAGGATCTGCTGGCTGCCTTCCCGCAGTTCTCACTGCAGCAACTCAAAAATTAGGGTTAAACCGTCAGCAACAACTAGATTTTCTACTGACAGCTGGAGCTTTTGGTTTAGTCATCGCCAATAATGCTTCTATTTCAGGTGCAGAAGGTGGTTGTCAAGCAGAAGTTGGTTCTGCTTCAGCTATGAGTGCGGCTGCATTGACACTTGCTGCTGGAGGAACTCCTTATCAAGCGAGTCAAGCAGTCTGTTTTGTCATCAAAAACATGCTTGGGCTCATTTGTGATCCAGTAGCAGGACTCGTGGAAGTTCCATGTGTCAAACGAAACGCAATGGGAGCCAGCTATGCCTTCATTGCTGCTGATATGGCCTTAGCAGGTATTGAATCAAAAATACCTGTTGATGAAGTTATTGACGCCATGTACCAAGTTGGTTCTAGTCTTCCGACTGCCTTTAGAGAAACAGCTGAAGGAGGATTGGCAGCAACACCAACCGGACGTAGATTACAAAAAGAGATATTTGGAGAATAACATGCAAGCCTTATTTTTTGATTTAGATGGAACATTAGTTGACAGTTCCAAGGGAATTACAGAGAGCTTTCAACATACATTCGATACTTTGAAGGTTCCTCAACCCGATCTCAAAACCATCCGTAGTTTTATGGGACCACCTTTGATTTCTAGTTTTGAAGCTACCCTTCCTGAAACTTTGGTAGATCAAGCCGTAACTATCTATCGCCAGTATTATCATGAAAAAGGTCAATACAAATCAACTCTGTTTCCTCAGATAGTAGAAGCTTTGAAAGCATTACAAGACGAAAACATTCCTCTTTATGTAACTACTTCAAAACATGAACCGGTTGCTTTACAGATGTGTCAAGATTTAGGTATCGCTAAATACTTTAAAGGAATTTATGGATCAAATTCAGATCGTATCAACAAAGCCGATGTCATTCGATACGCCTTGTCAAGCAATGACCTTCCAAAAGAGGAGACAGTGATTATTGGGGACACAAAATTTGACCTCATTGGAGGTCAAGCAGTTGGTATAAAAACCATGGCAGTCACTTGGGGATTTGGAGATCTTGAAGAGCTACTTCTTTACTCACCAGATTTTATTTGTCACTCTCCACTTGATATTCTTGAGACATTAAAAAAATAGGTTTACAAATTGTAAACCTATTTTTTAATAACCCCAAGCTGATAAACCTTGTGAGCTATATGCATTGTATGCAGACTGGATTTGATCATCAACTGTTGCAGTTGAACCCCAACCTGGCATTGTTTGGAACAAACCACTGGCACCAGAAGCATTTGCTGCATTTACTTGACCATTTGATTCACGGGCAATAATTGCTTCCCAAGTAGAAGCAGGTACGCCAGTCATTTCAGCCATACGAGCAGCTGCATAAGATCCTTGTTCTCCAGCAGTATTCCCATTTGGTAGAACAATTCCACCATTTGTTGATTGTGCAGAAGTCACTGCAGCATTTGCTGCATAAGTTGTTTGTTTTTGAGCAGTTTGTGCTGTTGCAGTTGCTGTAGGTGCACTTTCAGCAGGTTTTGCTTGCTCTTGTGGAGCAACTTTATCAATCATAGATTTTGAACGCTCACCTAACTCAATAATTTGTCCTGCATAGATCAAATCTTCATTGGTCAGATTGTTAGATGCAATAATATTTTCTACTGAAGTGTTATTTTCTAGTGCAATTTTTGATAGAGTATCTCCAGACTTCACTTCGTAAGTTTCAGCATTCACTGTAGCAATACCAGAAATGAAAAGTGATGCTGCTGAAAGTAGGGAAGTGACTGTCCATTGGAACTTTTTACTGTTCATGAATTCTATTCTCCTTTCGAACATAATTCTATCATACACACAAAATGTTACAGTTTATTGTAGAATATATTACAAATGTTACAAGAATATGTGAATTTAATGTAAAAAGCGCTTTGTATAGCGCTTTTTCCTTATTTTTGAACCAATACAACTAGCTCTATCCATTTTTTAGATAAAAAACTATCAACATGAGGCACAGAATAACGAGCAATGCTAGGGTATCTTTTACTCTCCACTGCAGAGTCCGATAGCGTGTTCGTCCCTCACCGCCTTTGTACCCTCTCGCTTCCATCGCAATTGCTAATGCATCTGCGCGTTTAAAACTAGAAGCAAATAGAGGAATGAGGATCGGAATAAAGGAACGGATCCTTTTTAATAGATTTCCCTCACCAAAATCAACACCACGTGCCCTTTGCGCATTCATGATTCGATTCGTATCATCTACTAAGGTTGGAACAAAGCGCAAACTCATAGATAGCATTAACCCAATCTCATGAGCCGGAACCTTAATAATTTTTAGTGGTGTAAGGAGCTTTTCAACAGCATCTGCTAAACTCAATGGTGTCGTCGTCACGGTTAAAATCGTCGAATAAAAAATGATTAAAATAAATCTACAAAATATGATGGCGGCTTGCATCAATCCTTGGTCGGTTAATTTAAAAAACCACCATTGATATAAAATAGTTCCTTGAGAGGTCGCAAATAATTGAAAAATAGTTGTAAAGGCAATGATAAAAATCATTGATTTTAAGCCTTTAATATAAAAACTAACCGAAATCCTCGTTAGATACATTAAAACAAAAATAAAAGCAAAGAGAAGAACATTTGTCTGGATATTATTTGCCCAAAACAGAAGAAATATGAATAAAAACATTGAGAGCAACTTCCCACGAGGATCTAGTTGGTGGATAATGGAGTTTCCAGGAATATATCTTCCCAAAATCATATTATTCATGAAGTAACAGCTCCTTTAGTTCCTCAATTTTGATTGGTAGTCTGTCCAGGGAAAGTCCTCTTCGTTTCAATTGAAGAGCAAAATTCGTAATTTGTGGGACTCCTAATTGAAGTTTTTGTAAATACTCAACCTGTTGAAATACTTCCCTGGGGGATCCGTTTAGGACAAGTTTTCCCGCTTCTAAAGCAAATACGGTATCAGCAAAATTTGCTACATCATCCATCGTATGAGTTACCAGGACTAGGGTCATCCCATTTTTATGTAATGTCTCAAACAGTGCCATCAATTCCTTTCTTCCAGCAGGATCTAGCCCTGCTGTCGGCTCGTCCAATACTAAAATCTCTGGTTCGATAGCTAAAATACCCGCGATCGCAACTCGCCTCATTTGTCCACCAGATAGTTCAAATGGACTTTTATCATAGATAGACTCTTCTAAACCAACGATCGCTAATTTTTCTTTGGCTATTTCCTCCGCTTTGTCCTTAGGTACCCCAAAATTCTGTGGTCCAAAGGCTACATCAGCTAGAACGGTTTCCGCAAATAGCTGACTTTCTGGAAATTGAAAAACCAAACCGACTTTTTTTCTCAGGTACTTCATTTCTTTTGGCTCAGAATGATTATCTAAAACAAAATCTTCAAATTGAATCGTTCCTGTAGTCGGACGCAGTAAACCATTTAGTAATTGCAACAAAGTAGACTTGCCACTACCAGTATGCCCGATGATGGCTGTATAAGATCCATTTTTTATTTCCAAACTAATATCAGAAAGCGCCTGCCCTTCAAAAGGACTTCCCTCTTGATAAGTATAATAGACATTCTTTAAAGAGATTCCCATAGTTGGTCTAATAACTCACTTTCTGTTAGATAATCCTGTTTTAGCGGAAAATGTGAGCTGAGAGATTCTTGAACCTGCTTACTAAAAGGCTTATCTAATCCAATCTCATTCAGATCATTTCTTGAAAACAATTCCCGCGGTGTCATAGAAGACTCTAGTTTTCCTTTTTGAAAGACGAGTGTTCGATCACTTAAGGCAATTTCGGTTAAATCATGGGTAATAGAAATAATTGTTAATTGAAACTTTTTCTGAAGTTCTCTCATTACCGCCATTAGATCCTCTCTACCTTCTGGATCTAACATACTAGTTGCTTCATCAAGGATAATAATAGTTGGTCTCAAGGCGATAATACCTGCTATGGCCACCCGTTGCTTTTGACCACCTGACAAACGAGATGGTTCGCGATCTTTAAACTCCAGCATACCGACTTGCTCAATAGCCTTCTCCACACGTTGAAGCATTTCTTCCCGTGGAATTCCTTGATTTTCTAAACCAAAGGCAACATCATCTTCTACTGTCGCACCAACAAATTGGTTGTCAGGATTCTGAAATACAATCCCAATTTTACTACGGATTTCCCATATGGTTTCACGAGTCAGTTGTTTTCCATCAACGTAAATCTCACCAGACTCAGCTTCCAAAAGGCCATCAATCAGGCGTACAACTGTAGATTTCCCACTACCATTGTGTCCAACAATCGAAAGCCACTCTCCTTGTTTCACGTGAAACGAAACCGTGTCAATTTGATACTCTTCTACTGTTTTATCGTATCGAAAGGATACATTTTTTAGCTCAATCATCTGTTTCATTTATTTAAATGTGTCTTTAAAGAGATAGCTACTTCCCTTAAAGTAGTCGTAACCAGAATAAATTGTGAAAATCAATGCAATATAAAGCAACACTTGCCCCGGAAGTGTCCAATGGCAAAGCAAAAAGATAATGGCAAACATTTGGCTAAAGGTTTTAATTTTTCCTGGCATGGCTGCAGCAAGAACTGTACCACCTGTCTCAACAAGTAGAAGACGCAAACCAGTAACAGCTAACTCACGACAAATGATAACGGCTGCAATCCAAGCAGGAACCATTTTTAATTCAATCATCATGATAAAGGCTGACATGACCAATAATTTATCTGCCATTGGATCGGCAAATTTACCAAAATTACTAACTACATTCCATTTTCGTGCAAGAAAGCCATCTAAATAATCTGTAATACTAGCAATTGCAAAAATAACTGCCGCTACAATATGTCCTAAGTAAGAGTGACTTAAACTTAAAATGGCAATAAAAATAGGAATCATCACAACCCGAATTAATGTCAATGCATTAGGAATATTTTCTTTTTTCATACTTCCTCCAAAAAACAAACTATCCTTACATCTATTTTACAGATGCTGTAAACTCATAAAAATATACGATATAAATCACAAAGCCAAGAATGGCAAAACTAACTAGTAGATAATACAGGATTGGTAACCAGCTCGCTTTCTGTCTTAATTTTCTTGAATGAAGCTCTTCGTCATCTACAAGTATCTCTTCATCAAATAACAATTCTTTCCCTTCACGAAAAGCTGTCAATAGGATGGACTCATCTAATCCCAAAGCCCATGCTAACTTTTTAAGATAGATCTGAGCGTAAAAGGGACTCGGTAATAGATCAAACTCATCATTTTCCAACGCTTCTATATAAGGAATTTCAATGGCTGTCTTACTTGACACATCTTGTAAACTCAAGTGTAAATTTACTCTTGACAGTCTTAACACTTGACCAATTGTTCTCTTCTTCATGTTTTCCCTTCTTGATACATTGTTTACTACTTTTGAAAAATCATATAATCAACCATCTCAGTCTGGTCGATGAACTGACGCCCTAATTTGATGATATCTTGTAAACTAATACCTTGTAAAATCTTTGGAAGATCATAAGAAGTGCTACCGTCTGAAAAATATTCAAACTGAGTGGCACTATACTCAAGCGAATTTAAACCTTGTAAGAAATCACCAAACATTTCGCTTTTAATCGTATCCAAATGTTCTTGATTCACATCTGGATCCTTCTCAAATTGTTTGATGGCTGACCTAAATTGATGAGATAAGGACACCGGTTCTTGAGTATCCATTGTCAAAATAACGAAATGAAATAATTCCTCAACCTCGACTTCAAGTGTCAATGAGTTGTCAATTTTCCCAGCTTCATATAAACTTTGAAACCGTTGCGAAGTCCAACCAAACATCATCGAAAATAGTAATTTCAACATCAATTTATAACGAAATTTTTCCTCTTCCTTAATGATATCATTTCCTCGAATTCCAATTGCCAACTTCGGAGTAGCAACTTCCATTCTACAAGATTGATTCAATCTTACTTCATTTTTTTCTACAGGAAAACGTTCTAACTCCACAGAAGGACGAGGAGAAGTCAGATCATATTTCTTTACTACTTGCAATACTTCATCAACATCAAAGTTTCCGATCACTAATAAATGCATTTGAGAGGGATGATAGAATAGATCAAAGTTTTCACGGAGATTATCTATTGTAATGTCAGAGATAGACTCCCTAGTCCCAGCAATATCATCTGCTAACGGCGTTCCAGGATATAAATTTTCTAAAGCACCAAAAAATAATCGATAGTCTGGACTATCTTGGTACATTCCAATTTCTTGTTGAATGATTTCTCTTTCCTTAGATATAGATTTTTCTGTAAAGGAAGCCTTTGAAACCATCTCTAATAACAATTGAATATTCTCAGGGACTTTTGAAGTTGTTGAGAAAAGATAACTTGTCTTTGTAAAGCTTGTAAAGGCATTACTTTCCGATCCTAAATGAACGAATTTTTTTAAATAATCTTGACCATTTTCATCTTCAAATACTTTGTGTTCTAGGAAATGAGCAATTCCTGCAGGATATTGCCGTTCATCACCATTCACCAGAATTCGTGTATCCACTGAGCCAAACTTAGTTGTGATGATTCCATAGGTTTCATAATAATCTTCTTTGGGAATTAAATGAATAGTCAACCCATTTGACAAGCGTGTAAAGTAAACTTGCTCACCAACTGATTCATAATATTTTTCTTTAATTTTCAATCTTTACACTACTTTCCTTCCATAAAATAAACAGACTGTAAATTAATTGTTTTTGCTACTTCAATAATTTCTTCTCTACTAACCTTATCGATGGACTCTAACCACTCTTCTAAAGAAAGGACTTTCTTTCCTAGGATCGTTTTCAGATATTCCCTTTCAATCAAGGTATTTTGCCGATCCTGTGCTAATAAGGTCGTATTCACCAACATTTCTTTTGTCAATTGAAGCTCTGACTCTGTAAACTTGCCTCGTTTTAAATCATTCAACTGTCGCATAATCAAGGTCATTACTTTCGTGCGAGATTCCTTATCAATGCCTGCAAAAACTCTCATAAAGCCTGTAAAAATATCAAAATGGCTAGAGATGGTATAAGCAAGGCCATCTTTCTCACGAATTACTTGAAAAAGTCTTGAATGCGAGAAAGCTCCCAGCATCCCATTTAATACAACTAGGGGGATATGGAGAGATTCTCCATACTGGGTAGAAAAATGGTAACCTAATTCTAAAATAGATTGTTGGTTTTGTTTTTGCTCTAACTTTTCTCTTACAACATTTGTAAAAGGTTGTTGATAGGTGACAGACAAATTGTTATCACGTGGCTTGAATTCAAACTGGTTCACTCGATCCACAATAGCGACCTCATTAAAATCGCCTATGAAAAAGAAGTCAATGTTATCTAATTGGAGCATCTGATGAAACTGTTCAAGAGAACTTTGAGCTGTCTCTTGTCTCACTAAATCAACTTTCCCCAATCTTGACATCCCGATTGTTTCGTCTTCAAAAAAAAGTTGATTCAATTGCCCATGTGCATAATAATAAGGCTCTTCAATTTCTGACTCCAAATCGGAAATCGTATTTTTCTTTTCAACGTCAAATGTATCACTGTCAAAGTGATCTTCTACTACCAAAGGTGAAAAGAAGATAGCTTCTATAATGTCCAAAACCTCATCAGTAAGAACATTTTTCTTGCTCAAAAAGTCATCGCGCACAAAGGAAATATTCAAATCAACATAATGAACACGACCCCTCTTAGAGACTGAGGTGGACAATTCTACCCCGTATAGACTCGCTAATTTTTCACGGAATAATTGTGAAGTTGGATATTTTTGATTTGCAGTTTCCATCATACAGGCTACTAAAACACGCGCAGCCACGGTATTTTCATCTAATGGCGATGAAAAACGGACTTTAATTTTATTGGTTTTAAATTTTTTTGATTGAAGAAAGTGAAGATTCACGCCCTTTACTAATTCCATTTTCATCCTCGTTCTACTCAATAGTAACTTTCATTATAACACGAAATCACACTAAAATCCTAATTCAAACTGTGAAAAAGCTCCTCAAATCACTCAACATTCTCTACCCTAGAAAAACTAAAAATATGGTATAATAACACGCAAAGAGGTGAACTATGAATTACAAATTATTTGATGACTTTATTACATTACAAGCAATCTTAAAAGAACTCGGTATTATACAGAGTGGTGGTGCAATCAAAGCCTTTCTTCAAGAAAAAGAAGTCTTTGTTAATGGTGAATTAGAACAACGGAGAGGCCGTAAACTTCGTGTCAATGATCAAATTGACATTCCTGAACTGAGCGTTACTATCACCATTCTTGAACCTTCTCAAGAAGAAATAGAAGAGCATCTTAAAGACAAGGAAGAAAAGGAACGTGTTGCTAAACTTGTCAAGCAACTCAATCAACAACAAAAGAAACAACCGAAAAAGTCTAACAAAAAAGAAAAAGCGATTCGCTTTCCTGGTATCTCGTAATGTGGTTAAAACACTTATCCATTCAACATTTTCGTAATTATCAAGAACTAGAAGTCGAGTTTCATCCTGGATTAAATATTTTCCTAGGTCAAAATGCTCAGGGAAAGACCAATATTCTCGAATCAATTTATTTTCTAGCTTTAACCAGAAGTCATCGAACACGAAATGATAGAGATCTCATCTATTTTGAATCCACCGATTTTAAAGTGTCTGGTCAATTACAAAGAGAAACTGGTCCCCTTCCATTAGAAATTTCCTTGACACCAAAAGGTCGGATAACTAAGGTAAATCATTTGAAACAAGCCAAATTATCGAACTATATTGGCCATATGAATGTTGTCCTTTTCGCACCCGAAGATTTGCAACTGATCAAAGGATCACCTGCAGGACGTCGAAAGTTTATTGACATTGAATTAGGTCAGATGAAACCTCTCTATTTATCCGACTTATCTCAATACAACCATGTACTGAAACAAAGAAATAGTTATCTAAAAAATTCAGAAAAAATTGATGCTACATTTTTGGAGGTCTTAGATTCACAACTAGCTAGTTTTGGAAGTCGCGTCATCCATCATCGGCTTGAGTTTATTAAAAAATTAGAAGCTAAAGCAAAAGAAAAACACACTCGACTTTCTGACAACAAAGAAGACCTATCTATTCAATATCAGTCAACTGTTTTTTCTGAAGAAGGAAATGATATAGAAGAGCAGTTTCTCTCTATGTTGGAAAAAAACCGTCAGAAGGATATTTTTAGGAAAACAACAAGTATTGGGCCTCACAGGGATGATTTGGCATTTTTTATCAATAATATGAATGCTACCTTTGGTAGTCAAGGCCAGCATCGAAGTGTTGTTCTCTCTCTAAAATTAGCAGAAATTGAATTAATGGAAGAAATCACAAGAGAAAAGCCTATTTTATTACTTGACGATGTCATGAGCGAACTTGACAATTATCGTCAACTTCAACTACTTGAAACCATCTCTAATAATATTCAAACATTTATTACAACGACCACTCTCGATCATTTAAAAGAACTACCTGAAGAGTTGAAAATTTTCACTGTTCAAGCCGGTCATATCAAAACAGCATCTTGACAATACTGTCAAGATGCTGTTATTTTTGTTTACAAATGTGTAAATTTATTGTGCCGAGTAGTTAGGAGCCTCGTTTGTAATTTGCACATCATGAGGATGGCTTTCTTTCAATCCGGCACCGCTCATTTCGACAAATTGTGCATGATCATGTAAATCTTGAATGGTTGCTGCACCAACATAACCCATACCTGAACGAATACCACCGATCATTTGGAAGACCATATCTGCTACAGAACCTTTATAAGCAACGCGTCCTTCAATTCCTTCAGGGACCAATTTATTGGCTTCATTGACAGATCCTTGGAAGTAACGGTCGCTAGAACCTTTCTTCATTGCTGCAATAGATCCCATACCACGGTATGTTTTAAATTTACGACCTTGGAAGATTTCTGTTTCACCTGGTGCTTCATCTGTACCTGCAAGCATTGAGCCAAGCATAACCGCGTTTCCACCAGCTGCTAGTGCTTTGACAATATCTCCTGAATACTTGATACCACCATCAGCAATGATCGTTTTTCCATATTCACGAGCTACAGCGGCTGCGTCATAAATAGCAGTCACTTGAGGAACACCAACCCCTGCAACAACACGAGTTGTACAGATTGATCCTGGACCAATTCCGACCTTAACTACGTCTACCCCTGCATCAAATAATGCACGAGCACCTTCAGCGGTTGCAATATTTCCTGCAATCAAGGTACGATCTGGGAAGTGGGCACGAATTTCTGCAATCTTACGAAGAACACCCGCAGAATGTCCATGAGCAGTATCGATGACAATTGCGTCTGCACCAGCTTCAAAAAGAGCTTCTGCACGTTCAAAAGTATCTGAAGTAACCCCTACGGCACCAGCCACAAGCAAACGACCAAATTCATCCTTAGCCGCATTTGGGAACTCAATAACTTTTTCAATATCTTTGATTGTAATCAAGCCAGAAAGACGACCATTTTCATCTACCAATGGTAATTTTTCAATACGGTGCTCTTGTAAAATGCGTTCAGCTGTTTCCAAATCAGTTCCAACCGGTGCAGTCACCAAATTTTCACTCGTCATATGATTTGAAATGGGTTGATTGTAATCAGAAATAAAACGCAAATCCCGGTTTGTAAGGATACCAACTAATTTACGATTTTCAAGTGTTTCAACAACAGGAACACCACTGATTCGGTATCGTCCCATCAACTCATCTGCTTCTGCAATTGTATGAGACGGAGTCAAATAGAACGGATCAATGATAACCCCATTTTCAGAGCGTTTTACTTTGCGTACTTCATCTGCCTGTTGCTCAATTGACATGTTTTTATGGATCACACCAAGTCCACCAGCACGTGCCATAGCAATTGCCATTTGACTTTCAGTCACCGTATCCATAGCAGCAGTAATGATTGGGATATTCAAGCGTAAATTACTTGCTAATTGTGTACTTAAATCTGCATCATTAGGCAATACGTGACTTTCTGCTGGAATCAAAAGCACGTCATCGAATGTAAACCCTTTTTTTAAAAACTTTGTGTCCCAATTAGACATTAGCTGGATCCTCTTTTCTTTTTATTTGAGCAAGGCTCGAATTTTTATTGTTAATATCATACCATTCTATGGCAATTTGTCAATCATTTATTGGTAAATTATCAATGAACAGTAAGAAATGTTCGCTTTTAATGAAGTCGTTTTATTTTTTAAAATAGGTAATTCCCATCGCAGATTTTACTTCATCCAGTGTTTGAGCTGCTACATTTCGAGCGCGCTCACTTCCTTTTTCAAGAATAGAGTAGACCTCACCCATATCCTTTGCAAACTCAAGTCGTCTTTCACGAATTGGTCTTAATTCACGATCTAAAATTTCTAAAAGATATCGTTTGGTCTTTACATCACCAAGTCCACCACGTTGATAATGTTCTTTCATTTCTGCAATTTCAGCTACATCTTCTGGACGGCCAAATACATCCAGGTAATGAAATACCATATTGCCTTCGATTTTTCCTGGATCCTCTACTTTAATATGATCAGGATCAGTATACATACTCATCACTTTTTTCTTTAAAGTATCCGCATCATCAGCTAGGTAAATGCCATTATTCAACGATTTAGACATTTTAGCATTTCCGTCTAAACCAGGTAAGCGCCCTGCTGCTTCATTTTCAGGATAAATCCCTTCCGGTTCCACCAAAGTATCTGTGTTGTAAGCATGATTAAAGGAACGCACAATCTCACGAGTTTGCTCAATCATTGGCTTTTGATCATTTCCTACTGGAACAAAATTCGCTTTAAATGCTGTGATATCGGCTGCCTGTGAAATAGGGTATACCAAAAATCCTGTTGGAATACTCTCACCAAAACCTTTTTGAGAAATCTCGGTTTTTACAGTTGGGTTTCTTTCAAGTCGCGCCAAAGATACAAGATTCATGTAATACATGGTCAATTCCGCTAATTCAGGAATCTGACTTTGAATGAAAATCGTAACTTTTTCAGGATCTAGTCCAGCTGCCAGATAATCCAAAGCAACATTACCAATAGATTCTACAATCGTTTTTGGATCTTTTGCATGGTCTGTCAAAGCTTGCTGGTCTGCTAGGAAAACAAACATATTATACTCGTCTTTATTTTGCAACAAGACGCGATTTTTTAAAGAACCAACATAGTGGCCGATATGGAGTTTTCCTGTCGGTCTATCTCCTGTCAGAATGATGGGTTTTGTCATACTCTTCTCCTTAATCGTTATCCCTATCATTATAGCACTTTCTAGTTGAAAATGTTAGTCTATCCTCTATGTTTGTAAGGAATTAACACTTTACTAAACTGTCAATTTCATTTACATCATTGTAAAAACAAATTGACAGTAAAAAAGTTGAATTTTCCCCTATTTTCTAGTAAAATGAAGACATTATAGAAAGAGGAGAAAATCATTGCTTACAGTATCAGACGTCTCACTACGTTTTAGTGATCGAAAATTGTTTGACGATGTCAATATCAACTTTACAGAAGGAAATACATACGGTCTCATCGGTGCCAACGGTGCTGGAAAATCAACCTTTTTAAAAATTTTAGCTGGAGATATTGAACCAACAACTGGTCATATTTCTCTTGGCCCTGATGAACGTTTGTCTGTTTTGCGTCAAAATCACTTTGACTACGAAGACGAGCGGGTCATCGATGTTGTCATTATGGGAAATGAAAAGCTCTACAACATTATGAAAGAAAAAGATGCTATCTACATGAAAGAAGATTTCTCTGATGAAGACGGCGTCCGTGCAGCTGAACTTGAAGGTGAATTTGCCGAACTCGGTGGATGGGAAGCAGAGAGTGAAGCATCTCAATTACTTCAAAATCTAAATATTTCAGAAGACCTTCATTATCAAACTATGAGCGAGTTAGCCAATGGGGATAAAGTGAAAGTTCTCTTAGCTAAAGCCCTTTTTGGTAAACCAGATGTCCTTCTTTTGGACGAGCCGACCAATGGATTGGATATTCAATCCATTACCTGGTTAGAAGATTTTCTGATTGATTTTGAAAATACGGTTATCGTTGTATCCCACGACCGCCACTTTTTGAACAAAGTCTGCACCCATATGGCGGATCTTGACTTTGGAAAAATTAAACTTTACGTCGGAAACTATGATTTCTGGAAAGAATCTTCTGAACTTGCAGCAAAATTACAAGCAGATAGAAACGCAAAAGCTGAAGAAAAAATTAAACAATTACAAGAGTTTGTCGCACGTTTCTCAGCCAACGCTTCAAAATCAAAACAAGCAACTTCGCGTAAAAAAATGCTTGACAAGATTGAACTTGAAGAAATTGTTCCATCTAGTCGGAAGTACCCATTTATCAACTTTAAGGCAGAACGAGAAATTGGTAACGATCTCTTGACAGTTGAAAATCTTTCTGTCAAGATTGATGGAGAAACCATCCTTGACAATATCAGCTTCATCTTACGTCCTGGTGACAAAACCGCGCTTATCGGACAGAACGATATTCAAACAACCGCTTTAATCCGTGCATTGATGGATGATATTGAATATGAAGGAACTGTCAAGTGGGGAGTTACAACTAGTCGATCATATCTACCAAAAGACAACAGTCGGGATTTTGCAGGTGGTGAAAGTATTCTTGATTGGCTTCGTCAATTTGCAAGTAAAGAAGAAGATGACAATACTTTCCTTCGTGGTTTCTTAGGACGTATGCTCTTTTCGGGTGACGAAGTTAACAAGTCTGTCAACGTATTGTCAGGGGGAGAAAAAGTTCGTGTCATGTTGTCTAAATTGATGCTTCTCAAGTCAAATGTTCTTGTACTAGATGATCCAACCAATCACTTAGATTTGGAGTCTATCTCAAGTTTGAATGATGGATTGAAGAATTTTAAAGAATCGATTATCTTTGCTAGCCATGACCACGAATTCATTCAAACACTCGCCAACCATATTATCGTTCTTTCAAAAAACGGCGTAATCGATCGTATTGATGAAACCTATGATGAGTTTCTTGAAAATGAAGAAGTTCAAGCAAAAGTGAAAGAACTTTGGAGTCAATCATAAAAATAAAGAGCCCTGAAATCATTATTTCAGGCTCTTTCAGTAGAAATATATGAATAAAATAAAGCTAAAAACATCCCTTTTTATAGTATCTTCTTTCCTGATTCCAGCTATCATGATGTTCTTTATTTACCTCTCACAAGGAATCTACTGGAACAGTGATACATCCCCCTTATTAGGAGATGGTTATCATCAGTATGTCATTTTTGATACCACACTTCGAAATATTTTACACGGGACAGATAGCCTATTTTACAGTTTTCAAAGTGGATTAGGCATTAATTTCTATGCACTCAGTAGTTATTATCTAGGAAGTTTCTTTTCTCCTCTTGTCTACTTCTTTAATGCACAATCCATGCCAGATGCTGTTTACCTCATCACTCTTCTTAAATTTGGAGCTATTGGGTTAAGCACTTATATTAGTTTACATGGAATGTTTTCTAAAATTCCTAGATCCCTGGTTCTTACCCTTTCAACCTCATTTGCTCTTATGAGCTTTGCTATCAGTCAAATTGAAATCAAAACTTGGCTAGACGTTTTTATCTTGGCACCATTAATTCTTTATGGATTCAAGAAACTCATTTACAATGAGGGAGAGGTTCTCTACTTTATCAGCTTAACCAGCTTGTTTATCCAAAATTATTATTTTGGTTTTATGATGTCTATTTTTCTCATTTTATGGTACTTGACACAACTGTCATGGGACATCAAAGGAATTGGAAAACGCTTCTTCCGTTTTGTAATTGTATCACTTTTATCAGTTATAACAAGTCTTGTAATGTTATATCCAACCTTCTTAGATTTACGCACTCATGGAGAAAGTTTTTCAAAGGTTGACAGTATCTTTACAGAAAAAAGTTGGTATCTTGACGTATTTGCAAAAAATTTCATTGGAAGTTTTGACACTACTAAATATGGATCAATTCCAATGATCTACGTGGGATTATTTCCACTTCTTTTAGCGATTACCTTTTTCTTTGTCAAGTCGATCAAGTTTCACGTGAAACTTTCTTACTTTATACTCTTGACCATTCTTATTTTGAGTTTTCGTTTTCAATTTTTAGATCTCCTTTGGCAAGGTATGCACGCGCCAAATATGTTTCTTCATCGATACTCTTGGATCTTTTCTTTGACGATTATTCTGATGGCAGGGGAATTACTAAATAGAATAGAGGAGATCACTTGGATTCGTTTTAGTCTTGCTAATTTCCTCCTTATTCTAGGATTTGGAGCAACTGTCCTTTACAGCAGTCACTATAAATTTTTAGATGCTGTCAATTTCATTGTTACTTTTGAATTTTTAATTGCTTTCTATTTGGTCTGTTTAGGATTTATCCTAAAAAAGATACCGCCTAGACTTTTCTATCTTTCGATCCTGTTTTTCTCCATCTTTGAATTATCGGTAAATAGTTATTATCAAATGGAAGGAATTGCGAATGAATGGGTATTTGCTTCTCGATCATCCTACGAACGAGACTTAAAAGCCATCCAATCCTTAGTAAGAGAGAAGACAGACTCTAATTATCGGACTGAGATTCTACAGCCACAAACGGGCAATGATAGCATGAAGTATGGTTATAATGGAATTTCTCAATTTTCATCTGTACGAAATACGGATGCTAGCTCGACATTGGACAAACTTGGATTTAAATCTGAAGGAACCAACCTCAATCTTCGATACCAAAACAATTCTATTTTAATGGATAGTCTATTTGGTGTTCGCTATAATTTAAGCCAACAACCTGTTCAAAAATTTGGATTTAAAGAGATTGCAATCAAAAATGGAGTCTCACTTTCAGAAAACGAATATGCCTTACCAATCGCCTTTCTGTCAGCAAAACCTTATAAAAATACTTCCTTTACGAATTTGACACTGGATAATCAGACACGATTCATCCATCAAATCACAGATGAAAAATATAAATTTTATAAGAAATTAAATATTCTCTCGCCTACTTCACAAAATACTACATCTTCGTTGCAAACTGCAAAAATTGAAGAAGATAGTCATCTATCCTACGCAAGTATTCAATATGAAGTAACGGTTCCTGCCCATAGCCAACTATATGTCAATGTTCCAAATTTAAAATTTTCAAACGATGATCGGAAAGATATTGAAATCAGCTACAATGGACAGACCCAACGCTATACCATTGATAATGCCTTTCCATTCTTTTCGATTGGCCATTTTGACACAGAGAAAACAGTTACTATTCGTTTGAGTTTTCCAGAAAATTCGACAGTCTCCTTTGATACACCAGAATTTTTTGCTCTGGATCTTGACCAATACACACAAGCTATCGCTAGCATTCGTCAGCAAGAAGTTGCTATTCACAAAAAGAAAAACAAATTGGTAGCAGCCTATAACGCAAATAGAGACACTACTCTTATTTTTACACTCCCTTATGATAAAGGCTGGTCAGCTAAACAAAATGGAAAGCCTATCCAAATTCATCGCATCCAGAAAGGATTGATGGGAGTTCGTGTTTCAAAAGGATCCGGAACAGTCACCTTAACATTTGTTCCCCAAGGCTTCATTGAAGGACTCATTGCCTTTTTCGTTGGAATCATTCTCTTCTTCCTCTACGAATGGAGACAAATAAAAAGACGAAAAAGTTAAGGAATCTAACTATCGTTCACTTATAAATAAAAGGCTAGGATAGTCATTATCCTAGCTTTTTCAAAACAAAAAAACACCCAAATGGGTGCTATACTAGCTCCGCCAGTAGGACTCGAACCTACGACATCATGATTAACAGTCATGCGCTACTACCAACTGAGCTATGGCGGAATGAGATATAGTCCGTACGGGATTCGAACCCGTGTTACCGCCGTGAAAAGGCGGTGTCTTAACCCCTTGACCAACGGACCATATATTCATTAACAGAACATATCCCATTATATCAAAATTTAACTAATTGTCAAGCACTAAATTCTAAATTTTGCTCTTCAATTAATTTTTTGGCACGTTTGATATTGCTTCTTGAGATTGGACAAGAATACCCTTCTTTCAACAGCAGCTGTTTCTTTTTCTTATCCATTCCAATGATCATACTTCTATTCACGATAAAAGATTGATGGGGACTGAAATATCTCTCCTCCACATCTTTCTCCAAGACATCTGATAAACTTCCCGCAATTTCTTTTTGAAAATTTTTCCCAACTAAGTTTAATTTATAAGCCGAACCAACCGTTTCGATATAAAGAATATCCTTAAATGGAATTTTTATCTTTTTATCCTTAAAGTCATACTCAAAATAATCTGTCAAATCATCATTTCCAATTTGAATAGTCGTTAGGTACTCAATACACTCCTTGATTTTTAATCTAAATAAATCTTCATTCAAATTTTTATCAATAAAATCTAAGGCAGATACTTTGTAACGATAGGTAATCGAAGCGAATTCTGATTTTGTAGTAATAAACACAATAATAGCATAAGGATTTGCTTCTCGTATTTTTTGAGCAATTTCCAGCCCACAATACTCATTGTCTTGAATATGAATATCTAGAAAATATAATTGGTGGATATCCGAATTCTGGATATAATTTTCAAATTCCGAAATTTTACCAGTAGAAATCACTTCAAGTTTAATTTCTAATTCCTTAGCAATTTCTGCAATGTGTTTTTCTACCCGTATCTGTTGAGAGAGCTCATCTTCTAATAAAAAAATCTTCATTCTTGTTCGTATCCTCCGATCTTCAAAACTTGTAAAAAACGATTTTCTTGCAATTCCGTTTCCAAAAACATCGTTCCATAATTTGCTAAGATTTTTCTCACATTATTTAATCCTAGTCCTCTATTTTCTCCTTTTGTCGAATAGCCTTCTTCATATATTTTTCTAATATCGAAAGTGATTTCATTTGTTGTATTATGAATCACTAAGTAAACAATTTTTGAAATAGAGAAAATAGCAATATGAACCTTTTTTTCTTCTGCTTCTTTTGAAGCTTCCAAAGCGTTTGTCACTAGAATCCCAACGATTCTCACGATATCTAATAAATCAACTGGTAGTTGCTCGATTGGTTCACTCGTTTCAAAGGTCATTTCCACCCCAGCATCTCTTGCATCCAACCAGCCTCGAATCAAAATACTTCGTAAAGCAGAATCTTTGATATTGACCAAGTTGAATCCTGATAATGCTTCTGTATTGATCTCTTTATAACCTTTTTCCAATACTTCTCTATGTATTCTCTGTATTTCTGGAATATTTTCTTCCTCAATGGCTAATGACATAGAAATAACTAAATTTCCCAAATCGTGACGAAATCCCCTAACAATAGAATAGAGACTTTGAATTTCAGCCATATACCGACTCATTTGTTGCTCAGAAAATTCTTTATACTCCAATTCTAAATTTTTACGATACTGATCTCGCTCGATTTTCATATGGAATAAGCTGACTACAAAAGAGAAAAAACAAATCGTTGCCAACATACTCCCAAAATTTTTAAATTGCGGTTGTTCACTAATCCATAAAGCAAAATTAATCACTACAAATATAGCAAAATAAACACAGATGAGTCTCTTTAAATATTTTTCAAATTCTTTCTCATAAAAAGGAGTGAAATCAAATTCAAATAAGTCAATTAACTTCAAAATGATTCCTAAAGAGACCAAACGAATGCATATATTGTAGACAATCGAGTAAGCTGCTACTAAAGCATCTCCCAACACTGAAGAGACAATTATCGTCAGAAAAGTTGCTGTTCCTTCAACCGCTAAATAAGTAAAAAAAGAATAAAAAATGGCGCACAAGCGATTCGTCCGATTGGCATAATGATAATAAGGATATAAATAAACCGGCCATAAGAGCATATTTAAATCAGAGAGTCGAATATTTGAAAATAAAGTCACATCTAAAAATACTAAGAGACTTTCAAAAAGAAGAACAAAGGTGCTCAGCAGAAAGATAAATGCAAATTGATGTTCCTGATAGATTTTTTCGTCCACTAATGCAAACGTCAGAACAATGATCCCTCCCAAGAGAAAAGACAAGATTAATGACTGAATCACACAAACTCTCCCACTTTGTTTTTTTCTATTTTATTATACTCTAGTATTATTATAAAAAAATAAAATTTTATATACAAAAAATTATAATATAAAATAGCCTAAAATTAAAGGGAATCGGTAAAATTGTAATGTTTTTGTTACATGAATGAAAACTATTTTACACAATTTATATCATCTACATTTTGCACTATATAGGGATTGTTAGTTCTTTTTTTAAATACTCCTAATAAATCATTCCATTACTATTTATCTATAGTGAAGTATACAAAAATTAATAGATAATGAAAATTTATACATTTTTACATAAAAGAAAAGATGCAGCAAAAGCTACATCTCTCATTTGATCCCAGCAGGATTCGAACCTGCGACCGTTCGCTTAGAAGGCGAATGCTCTATCCAGCTGAGCTATGAGACCGAACTTACTTCATTTTAGCAGAAAAAGGAAGGAGCGTCAAGGTTATTTATGGTAAGGACTCCCCTGTTGAATCATGAAAGCACGATAGATTTGTTCCACCAACACTAATTTCATCAACTGATGAGGAAGAGTTAATTGACCAAAGCTCATTAATAGATTTCCTCTTTTTTTCACTTCAGGAGACAGACCAAGACTGCCTCCAATAACAAAAGTAAGGTTTGAATAACCAGATGTCATAATCTGGTCAATCGTTTGACTAAATTTCTCTGAAGGAAATTGTTTTCCTTCAATGGCCAATACAATCACATATTCCTTATCTGAAATCTTAGAGAGAATTCGTTCCCCCTCTTTTTCAAGGATTTGTTGATTTTCGAGTTGACTGGCACGATCTGGAGTTTTTTCATCAACTAACTCAACCTGTTCCACTTTTGCAAATCGACCAAGCCTTTTAATATACTCCGCGATCCCATCTTTTAAGTATTTTTCTTTTAATTTTCCAACGGTTATCAATTTAATTTTCATTCCCTTATTGTAGCATAATTCTTCAATTCCACAAATAATCCACAGCTATAGAAAGGAAATCTATTCTATAAAGTCCTTTTTAAAGCCATTTCTCAACTAAATTCTATAAGTTATCCACAAATTGTGGATAACTTTAGTTATTTAAGATATAATTAAGAAAGTTTGTCTATACTCTAGACAATTTGATATCCTTAGGAGGAAAATATGAAATCTTCATCTAATTTACTGAAAAAAATTGGAAACATAGCCCTCATTTTTGTTGTAGGTTTTCTAGGTGGGATTCTTGGAACTTTTTTAACCTTACAAACCTCTCATTCTTCTACTTCAAATACTGAAAGTAAGCAGGTCCATTCAACCACTGTTAAAACAGCCTATAAAAATACAACCTCAACTAGTGAGGCCGTAGATAAGGTGAAAAATGCTGTAGTTTCTGTGATTACTTATTCTGATTCTTCGAATCAAGGAGTGTTTGAAAAAGAAGATAATTCTGACTCACAAATTTCTAGTGAAGGTTCTGGGGTTATTTATAAAAAAGAAGGAAAATATGCCTACCTTGTTACCAACACCCATGTGATTAATGGTGCTAAAAAAGTAGATATTCTTTTAGCAGATGGGAATAAAGTCCCTGGAGAAGTAGTTGGATCAGATGTCTATTCTGATATTGCAGTCGTTCGCATTAGTGCGGATAAAGCAAAGACAGTAGCTGAATTCGGAGATTCAAACCAATTAACAGTCGGTGAGACTGCAATTGCAATTGGTAGCCCTCTTGGAACTGATTATGCGAATTCTGTTACTCAAGGGATCATTTCCAGCCAAGGTCGCAATGTGAATTTGAAAGCTGATAATGGACAAAATATCTCTACACGCGCCCTACAAACAGACGCAGCCATCAACCCAGGAAACTCTGGAGGTCCATTAATCAATATTCAAGGACAAGTCATCGGGATTACCTCAAGTAAAATTTCAAATAACGGACAAACTTCAGTAGAAGGAATGGGATTTGCAATTCCTGCAAATGATGTTGTCAATATTATCAAGCAACTAGAAGAAAAAGGAAAAGTAGTTCGACCAGCTCTTGGAATCCAAATGATGGATTTATCCAACCTTTCAACTTCTGATTTAAGCCAATTAAAACTTCCTGAAAAAATCTCTGGAGGGGTACTGGTTCGTTCAACACTTGAAAATATGCCTGCTTCAGATAAATTGCAACGCTATGATGTCATCACAAAGATCGATGATACAGATATTGAGTCAACTGCAGATTTACAATCTGCCCTCTATTCTCACCAAATCAATGATACGATAAAGGTCACATTCTATCGTGATGGAAAACAACAAACAACTTCTATCAAGTTGACAAAATCAACTGAGGATCTGAGCGATTAACTTTCACTTTCTTGACATACTTGTAAACACACCTTTACGAATTTGTAAAGGTGTGTTATTCTATTCGTAAGATGGAAAAATTAGAAAAAATAGCGGTAAAGGACATTCGAACCAATCCTTTCCAACCAAGAAAAGTATTTGATCAAGAAAAATTAGAAGAACTGGCTCAGTCAATCAAAGAAAATGGCTTAATTCAACCCATTATTGTCAGAAAATCTCCAATAATTGGTTTTGAATTGCTTGCAGGTGAAAGACGTTTTAGAGCTTCAAAAATTGCTGGGTTAGAGCTTGTTCCTGCGATTATTAAAGAGTTAACAGATCAAGAAATGATGCAACAAGCCATTATTGAAAATCTTCAACGAGAAGATCTCAATCCAATTGAAGAAGCTATCTCCTACCAGAAGCTCGTTGATCATGGCTATAAGCACGACCAAATCGCTCAATTTATGGGAAAATCTAGACCCTATATCAGCAATATGCTTCGCTTGTTACATCTAGCTCCCTCTGTTCAAGAAGCAGTCATTCAAAATGATATTTCTTCGGCTCACGCGCGTGTTCTTGTTCCTCTTGATGAAGAAGAGCAGCGCTTTTGGTTGGAGCGAATCAAACAGGATCATTTAAATGTTCGAACATTAGAAAGCAAGATCAGTTCAAAAAGAAAACAGAAAAAACAAAAAGCAAAAGAGAGCTTCCTATTAGAAGAGGAACAACGATTGAAAAAAATATTAGGAACAGATGTGACGATACACTCCTCTTCTCAAAATAAAGGAACTATCCAAATTTCTTTTTCCAGTCTTGATGAATACCAACGAATTATCAACAGCCTTAAATAAGGCTGTTATTTTTATTTTTTGTATTGACAAGCTTTTCCACCATAAAAATCTTTTATAAATACCAGAAAAATAAGGATATTCTCTAGTTATCCCCACTTTGTGGATAACTTTTAAAAACAATGTGAATTAAAATCCACAACTTGTGGAAAAGTTTAAAACTATAATTTAATTTCATGAAATTTAGCCTGTGGAAAACTATTTTTGTTTGTGGTAGAATAGGAGTACGTATGATTTGATACAATTCAAGAAAAGGAGGGAAGTCTGATAGTGTCACAAGAAGAGCAATTTTGGTCTCGTTTTTTAGAATTAGCCCAATTACAACTAAAAGATAGTGCCTATGATTTTTTTGTCGCCGATTCAAAATTAGTCAAAATCGATGGAGAGACGGCTACCATTTATCTTGATGGAAATTATAAAGAATTATTTTGGGAAACAAATCTAAAAAATGCTTTGATCACAGCCAGCTTTGAAGTCTACAATACAGATTTGAAGTTTCATTTCGTTTTTGAAGATACCGAAGAAATTCCTAGTAGTCATAGCGGTGAGAATAGGAGATTATCTTCAGGTAGCTTAACAACCGAACCGTTGCCTAAAATTGATACAGGTCTGAAATCAAAATACACCTTTGATAATTTTGTGCAAGGGGATGGAAATATTTGGGCGAAAGCAGCAGCGCTTGCAGTTTCTGAAAATCTTGCAACAACTTACAACCCTCTCTTTATCTATGGTGGACCAGGGCTTGGAAAAACTCACCTACTGAATGCAATTGGAAATCAAATCCTAGAAAATATTCCAAATGCACGAGTTAAGTATGTTCCAGCAGAAACCTTTATTAATGAATTTTTAGAACACCTTCGATTAGGAGAAATGAAGACGTTCAAGAATACCTATCGAAGTCTTGATCTCTTACTGATTGATGATATCCAGTCACTCGGTGGGAAAAAAGTCACGACTCAAGAGGAATTCTTTAATACTTTTAATGCCCTCCATAGCGACAACAAACAGATTGTTCTAACAAGCGACCGAAGTCCGGATCATTTAGATAGTCTTGAAGAGCGGCTGGTTACTCGTTTCAAATGGGGACTAACGCAAAATATAACACCACCTGATTTTGAAACTCGGATTGCCATCTTACGAAATAAAATTGAAGATCTAGATTATATTTTTCCTAATGACACACTAGAATATCTAGCTGGTCAGTTTGATTCAAATGTCCGAGACTTAGAAGGTGCCTTAAATGATATTTCTTTAATGGCGAAGGTGAAAAAACTAAAAGAAATTACGATCGATGTTGCAGCTGAAGCTATTCGAGCTCGTAAAAACGATAATAGCAAGACGATTGTCATCCCCATTGAAAAAATTCAGGAAGCAGTTGGAGCCTTTTATGGAGTCAGTGTAAAAGAAATCAGAGGTTCTCGAAGAGTTCAGAATATTGTCCTAGCACGACAAGTGGCCATGTATCTTTCAAGAGAGATGACGGACAACTCACTTCCTCGAATCGGAAAAGAATTCGGTGGAAAAGACCACACGACTGTCATTCATGCCTATGAAAAAATTAAAAGTATGGTCGACACAGATGATAATCTACGACTCGAAATTCAAAGTATCAAGAAAAAGTTAAATTAATCTGTGGATAACTTCCTCTAAACTTCTAGGGGTTATGCACAATTTTTAAACAAGTAACTTTTTAAGTCATAGATAGGATTCTGAGAGTTTTCCACAACTTCCACACAACCTACTATTACTATTAACTTACTAATCATAAAATAAATAAAAGGAATGACCATGATAAATTTTTCTATTAACAAAACTTTATTTTTACAAGCACTAAATACTACCAAAAGAGCGATCAGTTCTAAAAATGCTATTCCAATCCTTTCCACAATTAAAATTGATGTCACTCCAGAAGGAGTTGCCTTATCAGGATCAAATGGCCAAATTTCAATTGAAAACTTTATTTCTATCAAAGATGAAAATGCTGGTTTATTGGTGACCTCTCCAGGTTCTATTTTATTGGAAGCAACTTTCTTTATTAATGTGGTTTCAAGTTTACCAGATGTTACTTTAGATTTTAAAGAGATTGAACAAAAACAGGTTCTTTTAACAAGCGGAAAATCAGAAATTACACTTAAAGGAAAAGATGCAGATCAATATCCACGTATTCAAGAAATTGCTGCAAGTAATCCATTAGTTTTAGAAACAAAATTATTAAAACAATTAATTAATGAAACGGCATTTGCAGCAAGTGTACAAGAAAGTCGTCCAATTTTGACAGGTGTTCACTTTGTTTTATCAGATAATAAAGAGCTAAAAACAGTAGCAACAGACTCTCACCGTATGAGTCAAAAAGTGATTACACTGGAGAAAAATGGAGACAACTTTGATGTTGTCATCCCAAGTCGCTCTCTTCGTGAATTCACCTCTGTTTTTTCTGATGATATTGAAACAGTTGAGGTTTTCTTTGCTAACAATCAAATTCTCTTTAGAAGTGAACACATTAGTTTCTATACCCGTTTGCTAGAAGGAAATTATCCTGATACAGACCGTCTCATTCCAACAGAATTCAATACAGAGGCAACCTTTAATGTGGCCAACCTTCGATTTGCAATGGAGCGTGCTCGTCTTCTTTCAAATGCGACTCAAAATGGAACGGTTAAATTAGAGTTCAAAAATGGAGTGGTTTCTTCCCACGTTCATTCACCAGAAGTTGGGCGAGTAAATGAAGAGATCGATACAAGCGCCGTTTCAGGAGAGGATTTGTCTATTAGCTTTAATCCAACTTATTTGATCGAAGCGCTCAAAGCTATTGATAGTGAACAAGTTGTTATTCGTTTTATTTCTTCTGTTAGACCGTTTACATTGGTTCCAGAAGGAAATGAACAAGGGTTCATTCAATTGATTACTCCAGTTCGCACAAATTAACAAAGGTGAATCATGTATACGTTAGGTGATTTTGTAGAAATGAAAAAGCCCCACGCTTGTGTGATTAAAGAAACAGGTAAGAAGGCAAATCGTTGGGAAATTACGCGACTTGGTGCAGACATAAAAATCAAGTGTAGCAATTGTGACCATGTGGTCATGATGAGTCGCCATGATTTTGAACAGAAAATGAAGAAAGTACTATAAAAGGTTCAGTCACTTATGTGACCGAACCTTTTCGATTATTTTAATTCTTCAAATTTTCCATTTTTAACTTCTTTGAAACCACCCTGTTTCATCATATCAAAAGTTGATTTAAAGCTGATATAGTCTACTTTTTTATCTTTTTGTGTTGTTACTAATTTTTTTTCAATTAGTTGATCTAAGTCTGCCTTTTCATAATTTAGAGTTGTTTTTTCAACCATATAATCATCTTTGTATTCAGCAGAATGTGTGAATCCTTTGACATCCTTGTATTCTTCATCATATTTATCGATCATTTCCTTTAATTGATCTTTTGTAACTCCCGCCTCTTTGTAATAAATAGTAGTGGTGGTTTGGTTACTGATCGCTTTATCACCTTTATGTTCTAGTGTAATACGAACATCCGTTTTCTTTTCTTGGTTGATTGCCTGAAGATAGGATTTTTGAACAGATTGTTGTCCACAAGCTCCAAGAAGAAAGAGAGTAAAGATAGCGATTAAAGAAAGAAAAATAGATTTCCATGTTTGTTTTTTCATCTGAAAAACTCCTTTGTTCATTGTTAAATAGAGTATACCATATTTATATTTTTAGAACGTTACAGTTTGATGAAAAAATCTAGTTTCAAAGGTCATGAAATATTTCATTTTTCATCACTTGTCTTTTGAATTATGTTATAATGAAAGAGATTGAAATTTGAACGGAGAAAAAGAAAAATGGCATTAACAGCAGGTATCGTTGGCTTACCAAACGTTGGTAAATCAACCCTATTTAACGCAATTACAAAAGCAGGAGCAGAGGCCGCAAACTATCCCTTTGCGACCATTGATCCAAACGTCGGGATGGTAGAAGTTCCAGATGAACGCCTCCAAAAATTGACGGAAATGATTACTCCTAAGAAGACAGTTCCGACTACTTTTGAATTTACAGATATTGCTGGGATTGTGAAAGGGGCTTCTAAAGGGGAAGGACTTGGTAATAAATTCTTGGCTAACATCCGTGAAGTAGATGCCATTGTCCATGTAGTGCGTGCTTTTGATGATGAAAATGTCATGCGGGAGCAAGGTCGTGAAGATGCCTTTGTTGATCCACTGGCAGATATTGATACCATCAATTTAGAATTAATTTTAGCCGACTTAGAGTCTGTCAATAAACGCTATGCGCGTGTAGAAAAAATTGCTCGTACACAAAAAGATAAGGATTCTGTTGCGGAATTTAATGTTCTACAAAAAATCAAACCAGTTCTTGAAGATGGTAAATCAGCTCGGACCATTGAATTCACGGAGGAAGAACAAAAAGTGGTGAAAGGACTTTTCCTTTTGACTACCAAACCAGTTCTTTATGTAGCAAATGTGGATGAAGATGTTGTTGCAGATCCAGATTCTATCGAGTATGTGAAGCAAATTCGTGACTTTGCGGCAACAGAGAATGCGGAAGTCGTGGTGATTTCTGCGCGTGCTGAGGAAGAAATTTCTGAGCTAGATGATGCAGATAAACAAGAATTTTTAGAGGCGATTGGCCTAACAGAGTCTGGAGTTGATAAACTCACGCGTGCAGCTTACCACTTGTTGGGACTTGGCACTTATTTCACAGCTGGTGAAAAAGAAGTGCGTGCTTGGACCTTCAAACGTGGCATGAAAGCTCCTCAAGCAGCTGGAATCATCCACTCTGATTTTGAAAAAGGATTTATTCGTGCCGTGACCATGTCCTATGATGATTTGGTCAAATACGGTTCTGAAAAGGCTGTAAAAGAAGCAGGACGCTTGCGCGAAGAAGGAAAAGAATATGTTGTCCAAGATGGGGACATCATGGAATTCCGTTTTAATGTATAAGAGAGTTAAAAAGATGTAAAGGTTGGAAAAAATATTTCCAACCCTTTTAGTGTTTTGAAAGGAAAGAGATGACGAAATTAATTGTTGGATTGGGAAATCCAGGTGATAAGTATTTTGAAACCAAACATAATGTAGGCTTTATGTTAGTTGATCAAATGGCAAAGTCTTTAAATCTTACTTTCTCCCATGATAAAATTTTTCAAGCTGATATCGCCTCAACATTTTTAAATGGCGAAAAGGTCTATTTTGTAAAGCCAACCACTTTCATGAATGAGAGTGGAAAAGCAGTCCATGCCCTTCTGACTTATTATGGTCTGGATATTGAAGATCTTTTGGTTATTTACGATGATTTAGATATGGAAGTTGGCAAGATTCGTCTTCGAGCTAAAGGATCAGCTGGAGGTCATAATGGAATCAAATCGATTATCAATCATATTGGAACTCAGACTTTTTATCGAATTAAGATTGGAATTGGAAGACCTAAGCAGGGCATGTCAGTTGTTCATCATGTCTTAGGAAAATTTGATAAAGACGATTACATCACTATTCTACAAACAATCGATCGAGTAGAAGAAGCGGTTAACGATTACTTGGTAGAAGAAAATTTTGAAAGAAGCATGCAGAAATACAACGGGTAAGTAGATGAATGTAATTGATTTAGTGAGTCAAAACTCCAACCTTCTATCCTGGCAACAAGGTTTGCAAAAAAACAATAGGGAATTGATCTTAGGATTGTCTGCGACTACAAAGGCTATTGTAATGGCTTCAGCCTTTGATTCTATTGAAAAAGCAGTCCTCATTACTTCCAGTTATAACGAAGCAGAACGATTGGCTAGTGATTTTATTGCTTTACTTGGAGAAGAGAAAGTCCATACATTTTTGGGAGATGATAACCCTTTAGCAGAATTTGTTTTTGCTTCACAAGAAAGGCAATTTGCACGATTAGAGGCTTTGAACTTTTTATGTCAAGAAGATCGTCAAGGCATCCTTGTGACCAATGTGAGTGGTATAAAACTACTATTACCTTCTCCTAAAGTTTTTGCATCTAGTATTTTTAAATTGAAGGTTGGTCAAGAAATAGACTTAACTACTCTGAGTGAAACATTACAGAAGATTGGCTATCAAAAGGTGAGCCAAGTTTTGCAACAGGGAGAGTTCAGTCTACGAGGAGATATTTTAGATATCTTTGAGATCGACCAACTCCAACCCTATCGGATTGAATTTTTCGGGGATGAGATTGATGGGATCCGAATCTTTGACCCAGAAAGTCAGCGTTCTGTTGAAAATGTTGAAGAAGTTCAACTGAAGGCAGTGAGTGATCTATTGTTGCAAGAGGAAGATTTTATCCGTGGTCAGCAGCAAATAGAACAATTGCAAGAACAGAGCGCGAATGAAGAATTTAAATCTTATCTAGCAGAAATTCTGGGAGATATTTCTCAAAGGAAACTCCATCCGGATCTTAGAAAATTTATTAGTTTCTTTTACAAGAAACAATATACTCTATTCGATTATCTTCCTAAACACACTCCAGTCTTTCTGGATGATTATCAAAAAATAGCAGATCAAATAGCGAGATTTGAACTAGATACAGCTAATCTCTTGACGGAAGATTTACATAAAAATAGAGCTTCTTCTCGCCAAGTGTATTTTGCAGACACCAGTACAATTTTACGAAAATATACGCCTGCAACTTATTTTTCAAACTTTCAAAAAGGATTGGGAAATCTGAAATTTGATCATTTGTATCAATTCAATCAATATCCCATGCAGGAGTTTTTTGGACAATTTGATTTACTAAAAGAGGAAATTGAACGGTATCGAAAATCAAACTATACTGTTATTGTTCAAGCAACTTCTCATCACAATCTTCAACAGCTCCATAAAAATTTAGAAGAGTATGGGATTAGATTAGATTATATTGATGGGGATGCGATTATCCCTCAAGCTAGTCAATTAATTGTTGGAGGACTAGCTCACGGTTTCCAATTTGTTGATGAAAAAATTGTCTACATTACAGAATCAGAGATTTATCAGAAAAAGATCAAACGAAAGATTCGCAGGCAAAATATTTCCAATGCAGAACGCCTAAAAAATTATAATGAATTGGAAAAAGGGGACTATGTTGTTCACCAAGTTCATGGTATTGGTCAATATTTGGGAATTGAAACGATTGAAATTTCGGGTGTCCATCGTGATTATGTTTCAATTCAATATCAAAATGGAGATCGCATCTCGATTCCTGTCGATCAGATTCAGATGTTGTCCAAATATGTTGCAAGTGATGGAAAAGCGCCAAAAATTAACAAGTTAAATGATGGGCGTTTCCAAAAAACGAAGCAAAAGGTTCAGACCCAGGTGGAGGACATTGCAGATGATTTGATAAAACTTTATGCGGAGCGTAGTCAATTAGAAGGATTTGCCTATTCCAAAGATGATGAAAATCAAGAGGCTTTTGAACAAGATTTTCCATATATTGAAACAGATGATCAATTACGTTCCATTGAAGAAATCAAAAAAGATATGGAATCGAATCGTCCGATGGACCGATTGCTGGTTGGAGACGTCGGTTTTGGGAAAACAGAGGTCGCTATGCGAGCAGCCTTTAAGGCAGTAAATGATCATAAACAAGTAGCAGTGCTGGTTCCTACCACGGTTCTTGCCCAACAACATTATGCCAATTTTAAGGAGCGTTTTGAATCTTTTGCAGTAGAAGTTGCTGTTTTAAGTCGTTTCCAGAGTAAGGCCGAGCAGAAAGAAACGCTTGAAAAGTTGAAAAAAGGACGAGTGGATATTATTATTGGAACTCACCGGCTCTTGTCCAAAGATGTTGTTTTTTCAGACTTAGGCTTAATCGTGATAGATGAAGAACAACGTTTTGGAGTGAAGCACAAAGAAACCTTGAAAGAATTGAAAAAAAAGGTGGATGTGCTTACCTTGACAGCTACCCCTATACCTCGAACTCTTCATATGTCTATGCTAGGAATTCGAGATTTGTCTGTCATCGAAACACCTCCGACCAATCGGTATCCTGTGCAAACTTTTGTATTAGAGACCAATCCAACCATTATTCGAGACGCTGTGTTGCGGGAGATGGATCGTGGAGGTCAAGTGTACTATCTTTACAACAAGGTAGATACAATTGAACAAAAGGTGTCTGAATTAAAAGAGTTGATTCCAGAGGCTTCGATTGGCTTTGTTCATGGTCAGATGAGTGAAGTTCGATTAGAAAATACCCTGTTGGATTTCATTAATGGCGAATACGATGTCTTAGTGACGACAACCATTATTGAGACAGGTGTGGATATTCCAAATGCCAATACACTCTTTATTGAAAATGCGGATCACATGGGGCTTTCAACGCTTTATCAACTAAGAGGTCGTGTGGGACGAAGCAATCGAATTGCTTATGCTTATTTGATGTATCGTCCAGACAAATCTCTTACAGAAGTGTCTGAAAAACGTTTAGAAGCTATTAAAGGTTTTACTGAGTTGGGGTCTGGATTTAAAATTGCTATGCGAGATTTATCGATCCGTGGAGCAGGGAATATCCTTGGAGCTTCTCAATCTGGTTTCATCGATTCAGTTGGTTTTGAAATGTATTCTCAATTGTTAGAAGAAGCTATTGCTAAGAAACAAGGCCAAGAGCATCGTAGGCAAAAGAGCAATGCAGAGTTGAACCTTCAAATAGATGCGTATTTACCTAATGAATATATTTCAGATCAACGTCAAAAAATTGAAATTTACAAACAAATTCGTGAAATGAATTCTGCGACAGACTATGAATACTTGCAAGATGAATTGATCGATCGTTTTGGAGAATACCCAGATGTTGTCGCCTACCTACTTGAAATTGGTTTAGTGAAAGCTTACTTGGATCAAGTCTTTGTCCGTCTTGTTGAGAGAAAACAACAAAAAGTGACAGTGAAATTTGAACCTATTGCCAAACAACTGTTTTTAACACAGGATTATTTCAAAGCTCTGTCAATGACACAGTTAAAGGCACAGATTGCAGAAGAAAAGGGATTGATTGAAGTGATCTTCGATATTCGAAATAAGAAAGATTTTGAAATTTTAGAAGCTCTGAAGCAATTTGGTAAAACCTTATTGGAAATTAAACAAGAAAAAGAAGAGGACTAGCAGTTCTTAGCTCATTTTTCGCATTTTATGTATAAAAAATGATACAATACTATGTTAGAGGTGACAGTATGAGATTAGATAAATATTTAAAAGTTTCTCGCATTATTAAGCGTCGTCCTGTTGCAAAGGAAGTTGCAGATAAAGGGCGAATCAAAGTCAATGGAGTATTAGCAAAAAGTTCAACGGATTTGAAAGTGAATGATCAAATTGAAGTTCGTTTTGGAAATAAAGTATTGACGGTTAAAGTCTTGGAAATGTTGGATAGTACAAAAAAAGAAGATGCATCCAAAATGTACGAAATAATTAGTGAAACAAGGATAGAAGAAGATGCCTAAAAATATCGTTCAAATGAACAATAAATATATCAAAGACGAAAGTCAGCGAAAACGTTTTTTAGAAGAAGAAAGAAAAAAACGCAATCGTTTTCTGGGGCTCGTTTTGATATTGGTCATGTTACTGTTTATTCTTCCAACTTATAATTTAGCCCAGAGCTATCAATCGCTACAAGATAAAAAAGAACAATACAAACAGTTGGAAAAAGAGTATAAAGAAACAAGTGAACAAAAAGAATACCAACAAGACATCGCTAAAAAATTAAAAGACGATGATTATGCAACAAAATATGCACGCGCTAAGTATTCTTTTTCAAAAGATGGTGAATATGTTTACACCATCCCAGATTTACTCCCGCAATAACCGATGGAAAATATCTTACAAACAGTTAAACAATTTCTTGAATTTTCGGATGAAAAATTAGAGGAATTAAAAAAGAAAAACCAAATGATTAAACTTCAAAAGGATGAAAAGGAAAGGAATACAGGTGTCTAAACGATTTCTGCTCCTATTGTTAGTTCCAATTTTATTTATTGGGTCTCAAGCAGCGAGTGTCGAGCAGTCTGAGTCTTCTCAGACAATGGCTCATCCATCAGAACTTTATTTTTCTTCAATTCCAGCGAACCCGAATGTCTATCGCAAAATTTCTGTTTTTTCTGATCCTCAGTTGAAAAAAGCACAAGGAGAAATTCTCCCCAACACACCGTTTACAATCGAACAACTCTTTGTAAATGATGAAGGGAAAGCTGTATTTAAAATAGCAGATAAAGGATATGTATTAGCAGATTCTTCTGTCATTTTTTCTGATGTTGTACAAGAAACACAAGAAAAAAAACAAGACATGTGGCTAAAACCTGGTTTTAAAGTGTATGACCGACCCTTAATAAATGGTACAAAAGAAAAAAATACACCTCTTTCTCCTTATACAAAAGTGACAGTCTTACGTACAGCTAAGACTTTACGAGATGAATTTGTGGAGATTGAAGGTCAGGGCTGGGTGAACAAAGCATTCGTCACTGAAAAAGATAATCGAATGGAAAAAGTCCAGGAATTGTTGAATAGTAAATACAATTCTCCTTCGTATGGAATCTATGTAAAACAATTAGAGACTGGAAATACTGCTGGAATCAATCCGCAAAAAGAAATGTATTCTGCCAGTGTAACAAAATTACCATACTTGTACTACGTCCAAGAACAGCTCAATAAAAAAGCCATTTCTCCAATTACAACCTACAAATATATTCCAGAAGTCAATGATTTCAAAGGTGGCTATGAACCAGAAGGAAGTGGTAGCCTTTCAAAAACACCAGATGGAAAAGAATACAGTGTTCAAGAGTTGGTAGATAAGATTGCAAAAGAATCAGATAATGTTGGACATAATATCTTGAATTATTATGTCACTCATCAATCAGATCAAGACTTCCAAAAAACTTTGGATAAGATTGCAAAGAAACATTGGGATGTTGAAAAAAGAGAAGCATCCGCTGAAATGGCTGGCAATGTCATGGAGGCTGTCTATCAACAAAATGGCCCTATTATTGATGCACTCTCCTCTACAAAATATGATGATCAACGGATTGCGCGTGACCTTCCAGTAAAAGTTGCTCATAAAATTGGAGATGCTTATGACTTTAGACATGATGTTGCGATTGTATATACAAATTCACCCTATGTAATAGCCATTTTTACAGATCATTCGAATTATGATACGATTTCCAACATTTCAAAAGATATCTATGAGGTATTGAAATAATGGAAAAGCGATTTTTAGAGTTTTGTGAAAAACAAGATCTATTTACTCCCCATCGCCGTGTTTTGGTTGCCTTATCTGGTGGATTGGATTCAATGAATCTGTATGAACTTTTATATAAGAATAAAGAACGATTGAAAATCCATCTGGTACTCGCTCATGTCAATCATGGACAAAGACCAGAATCAGATTTAGAAGAAAGTGAACTTCGAACGCTAGCTGATAGGCGAGAGACACGTATTCATGTGGCTCACTATTCGGGTGATTTTACAGAAGCAAAAGCTCGTACCTTTCGTTATGATTTTTTTAAACAGATTATGGAGAAAGAGGATTGCACCGCTTTAGTAACAGGTCATCATGCAAACGATCAAGCTGAAACAACTTTCATGCGCTTGATACGAGGAACAAAATTACGCCATTTAAGTGGTATTCCTGTACGCCAACCATTTGGCAAGGGTGAGTTAATCCGTCCTTTGTTAACTTTTACCAAAGATGAGTTGATGAAAATTCCTCACTTTGAAGACAGTAGCAATGACTCACAGGACTATTTTCGAAATCGTGTACGCCATCAATACCTTCCAGAATTTGAAAAAGAAAATCCTCAAATGCAAGTAAGTCTTCGTTATTTAGCAGAAGAAGTGACTCATTGGCACCAAGCACTGAAAGAATTGACTAGCGAGTTAACCATTCAAGATTTAGCTTTTTTTAGAACGTATTCTCATTCTGTACAATCATTCTTATTAGAAGAGTATTTGGCACAATTTCCAGATTTGCAACTTGGTAGGGTACAGTTTCAAGAATTATTAAATTTACTGCGAAAAAAAAGAAATTGCGTCCATTATTTAAAGTCGAATTATGAACTACATCAGGAATATGATTTCTTTGAAATACAAAAAATCAGTCAAAAGTCGGATGACCAACCCCTCCCATTTTTGTTAGAATTTGGGAATATCTTTGAAATTGCAAATTATAAACTATCTTTTGGACAACCATTAGTAGGGGAAAATGTAGAAATTCTTTCTGTTTCACGCGAAACTCCTATCTTAATTAGAAGGAGAAAGGAAGGAGATCAGCTACTTGTTAATGGCCACCATCAAAAATTAAGACGGTGGTTTATCAACCATAAAATTCCAATTTCTCTTCGGCAAAAGGCTCTCATTATAGAACAAAATCATAATATTCTTTCTGTAGTGGGATTGGTAACGAGTGATTTGAGTAAGCTCTCAAAAAGTGGTATAATGAAAGATAGTCTTTATATTCAAAAAATAGATAGGTAAAAACATGTTAGAAAAAGATATAAAAAAAGTATTGGTTTCACATGATGAAATTGTAGAAGCAGCAAAGAAATTGGGTGAAACCCTAACAAAAGAGTACCAAGGAAAAAATCCAATTTTTGTTGGAATTTTGAAAGGCTCTGTTCCATTTATGGCAGAGTTGATCAACCACGTGGATACACATATTGAATTGGATTTTATGCTGGTTTCAAGTTATCATGGTGGTACAGCAAGCTCAGGTATTATTAATATTATCAAGGATATCGACCAAGATATTACTGGTAGAGATATTTTATTTGTAGAAGATATTATCGATACAGGTAAAACCCTCAAGAGTCTAAAAGAACTCTTTGAAGAACGAAATGCGGCATCTGTAAAGATTGCTACCTTACTGGATAAACCTGAAGGACGTTTGGTTGAGATTGAAGCAGATTATACCTGCTTTACGATTCCAAATGAGTTTGTTGTAGGATATGGTTTAGATTATGATGAAAATTATCGTAACCTACCCTATGTTGGTGTATTAAAAGAGGAAGTGTACTCAAAATAGAGGAGACTAGATGAATAACAGAAAAAATAACGGTTTTGTTCGAAATCCATTTCTGTATTTGTTGATTATTGTAGCGGCTGTGACAGGGTTCCAGTACTTTTTTGCGGGTAATGGAGTTGGTCAAAGTCAGCAAATCAACTACACAGAATTGGTCAAAGAAATTAAAAATGATAATGTAAAAACGATCAGTTACCAACCAAATGGTAGTGTGATTGAAATTGCAGGGACCTATAATAAAGCAAAAGAATCAAAAGAAGATACAGGAATTCAATTTTTTACCCCAAGTGTTCAAAAAGTATCTCGCTTTACTAGTGTCATCCTTCCATCTGATATCACCGTCAATGAATTACAAAAATTAGCAGCTGACCACAAAGCAGAAATCACCATCAAGCGAGAGAGCTCAAGTGGCATGTGGATAACAATTCTCACTTCAATTGTTCCATTTGTTATCGTCATGTTCTTCTTCTTCTCAATGATGAACCAAGGCGGTGGCGGAGGTGCCAGAGGTGCAATGAACTTTGGTCGTAATAAAGCCCGCGCTGCTAATAAAGAAGATATTAAAGTTCGTTTTTCAGATGTAGCAGGAGCTGAAGAAGAAAAACAAGAACTTGTTGAAGTTGTTGAATTTTTAAAAGATCCAAAACGCTTTACTAAATTGGGTGCAAGAATCCCAGCAGGTGTGCTTCTTGAAGGCCCTCCCGGAACTGGTAAAACCCTTTTAGCAAAAGCAGTAGCTGGTGAAGCTGGAGTGCCATTCTTCAGTATCTCTGGTTCTGACTTTGTTGAAATGTTTGTCGGAGTCGGTGCTAGCCGGGTTCGTTCACTTTTTGAAGATGCTAAAAAAGCAGCTCCAGCCATTATCTTTATCGATGAAATTGATGCTGTTGGGCGCCAACGTGGTGTAGGTCTTGGTGGTGGAAATGATGAACGTGAACAAACCCTTAACCAGCTCTTGATTGAGATGGATGGTTTTGAAGGCAACGAAGGAATCATTGTTATCGCAGCAACTAACCGTTCTGATGTCCTTGACCCTGCCCTTCTTCGTCCTGGCCGTTTTGACCGTAAAGTATTAGTTGGACGTCCAGATGTGAAAGGTCGTGAGGCAATTCTTCGTGTTCATGCTAAGAATAAGCCACTTGCTCAAGATGTGGATTTGAAATTGGTTGCTCAACAAACACCAGGATTTGTCGGTGCTGATCTCGAAAATGTTTTGAACGAAGCAGCCTTGGTTGCAGCTCGTCGAAATAAAAAAGTAATTGATGCTGCTGATATCGATGAAGCAGAAGATCGTGTTATTGCAGGTCCATCTAAGAAAGATCGGACGATTTCGCAAAAAGAACGTGAAATGGTTGCTTATCACGAAGCTGGTCATACAATCGTTGGTCTAGTCTTATCAAATGCTCGTGTAGTTCATAAAGTTACTATTGTTCCACGCGGTCGCGCAGGCGGTTACATGATTGCCCTTCCTAAAGAAGATCAAATGTTACTTTCTAAAGAGGATATGAAAGAACAATTAGCTGGTCTCATGGGAGGACGTGTTGCCGAAGAAATTATTTTCAATTCGCAAACAACAGGTGCTTCAAATGACTTTGAACAAGCTACCCAAATGGCGCGTGCAATGGTGACAGAATATGGTATGAGTGAAAAACTTGGACCGGTTCAATATGAAGGAAATCATGCGATGTTTGGTGCTCAAAGCCCACAAAAAATGATTTCAGAACAGACGGCTTACGAAATTGATGAAGAAGTTCGTGGTCTATTGAATGAAGCCCGTAATAAAGCGGCAGAAATTATTCAAGGAAATAGAGAAACGCATAAACTGATTGCTGAAGCTCTATTAAAATATGAAACCTTGGATAGTGTTCAAATTAAATCATTATACGAAACAGGAAAAATGCCTGAAAATTCAGAGCATGAATTAGAAGAAGAAGCAAAACCTCTATCATATGATGAGATTAAGTCAAAATTAGAAGAAAATAACTAATTCAAAAGAAGGAAAATATTTCCTTCTTTTTTTATTAAAAAAGTGTTGACAGAGTAAAAATATTCTGTATAATAGAATATGTTGTAAAAATGGTCCGTTGGTCAAGGGGTTAAGACACCGCCTTTTCACGGCGGTAACACGGGTTCGAATCCCGTACGGACTATCGATAAACTGTCACCAAGTGGCAGTTTTTTTTGTGTATTTGGAAAAAATAGCTAAAAATAATAACCAAATAGTTAAAAAAACGTGCAGAATAGAAAAAAAGTCCAATGGGCTTCTTTATTTTTATAAAATACAGATAAAAGTAAAGGAGAGCTTATGGAATTTAATAAAATGTATCAAAAAGTAAAATATATCGTAAGAAAATGTGAAAAAGAATATTATATTCAATTATGGGAAAAGGATGATTGGGAACAAGAAGGACAGCTAACACTCTTTGAACTTTATCAAAAAAATCCTGAAATTGAAACAAATGAAGAATTACTTTATACATATTTCAAAACAAAATTTAGAAATCATATTAAAGATAAAATAAGACAACAGGAAAGTGATAAAAGAAAAATTAATAGACTTCCATATATTGAAATTGGAGAAATTAGCCACAGAATTTCATCGAGAAAAATATATTTAGATGAGCTGGTTGTTCTGAGAGATGCATTAAAAGGTTTTAAAGAAAAATTAACAGTAAAAGAAAAAGAACAATATGAGGCATTACTAGCAAATAGAAGATGTCTAGGAAAAACAAAAATGAAAAAGAAATTAGAGAACTATCTAAAAGATTTTAAAAATTCAATTTAAAAACTGAAAATTAACAGTGTTTAAACGAACTTTCAAAAAAATAAAATTTTTTGAGAAAAAGTGTTGACAGTAAGGCGAGGTCATGATATACTAATATAGTTGTCGCGCGAGAGCGACAAAGACCTTTGAAAACTGAACAAGACGAACCAATGTGCAGGGCGCTATAACTAAGGTTATAATAACTGAACAAT